>JAPUKF010000325.1 GCA_027295805.1 Acidobacteriota bacterium
GCCGCCGATGGCGTGGGGGTTGGTTTCGCCGGGCAGGAGGGGCACCTTGAATTCGTAAGTGAACACTTCGGGGTCGGTGCCGGTCTTCAGCTTGATGCCCAGGTCGTTCTCCATGGGGAACGTCCGATCCTTGTCCTTGCCTGTGCCCTTGACCACGAACAGTCCCGGTGATCGAAAAACCGCCGGGCTCATGGCGTTGGATTCTTGCCCGGTGTCGGCCACGGGGAACTCGATCTTCAGAGGAGGACGGCCCTTGGCCTTCAAGGTCAGGGTCAGGCCATGGTCCAGGGCCAGGGGAGTGTAGTGGGGGTCCGACGCAAAAATGCAGATGTAGAGAAACTTGTCGTCGTTGCGGGCGCCCATGTGCAGCCTGGCCTTGTTGAGATAGACCATGGAATCGGCCCAGTCATCGGCGGCGCCGTCCACCTCTGTGTCCCCTTCGTCCCACACGGATGCCACCAGCGATTTGGCTGTTGCCGCCGCCGGCAGCAGGATGGTGAGAAGTAGTGCCGTCAGGATCCGGTATCTCATGGGAACGCTCATTTCTACCACTGATGCCGGCAGGCCAGGCAGGTCCAGCGGGGCCGCGAGGAAAAGACGCGTTTGAAAAAGCCCCGTGTTGCCTCGGGCGCATCGGGTGCCAGGTGTGTCACGCTGGCGGTCTTGCAGCGCGGGCAGGTGGGCCAGTCCTCGTTGCTGGCACCGGTGTCGGTGATGGCAGAGGGTGACTCCTCTTCGGCATCAACTTCGATACGGTTGCCGTCCTCGTCGAGAAACTCCAGGTCATCGTCATCGGGAAGGGCCACCGGAGCGTCGGGGCGTTCCTCCAGCACTTTCCGGGCGGCCTCGGCCATATGGTCCGGGACAATGACTTCGGCGGCCGCGGGTTTGCCGGGTACGATCCCCTGGCTACCCCCGGTCTTGCGGCGCAGTTCACTGGCGATGCCTTCCATGGCCAGGGCCGATTTCACCAGGTGGGCGGCATGGGGATCGGGAACCTCGGCGATGGCGGTCCATCTCATTTGCCCGCGGAGGTCCATCTCGGGCGGTTCACCCCCCGCCAGGGTGGTGCCACAGTCGCTGCAGGTCACGATGTCGTCTCGAAATTCACCGGCCCGGCCGGTTTCTTCCAGGTGCATGCATTCGGGATTGGGACAGTGCTTCATGGGGCGAGGGTATCAGAACTCATCCGTGGTGCTGCGGGCGAAACCCGGCATGTCCGCCGGCGGTTGCAGTGGACTTGCCGGCAGGCTGTCGGGCAGGACGGCGCGGTTGTAGACGACGGGAGCGACATCATTGGCGGTGTCGGGATGAAACATCGCTGCGAGAAGCTGAATCTGATGGCGGCCGAGCCCCAGCTCGAACTGGCCGCCACCGTACATGGCGATGCCCCGGGCTTCGCAGTACTCGTAGACGCGCAGCAACTCACTCAGGAACCCGAACCGGGACGGCTTGATATTGATACACCGGGGTGGGAACGGAAGCTGGAGAATATCTGCCAGGGAATGGATGTTGGCGTCCCATGTGATGCGGTCGGCATGCGGCTGAAGGACCGGGCTGGTTTGCTCGTTCAGGTCCGGGTCTTCGATCCAGACCTGTGGCAGACCCTCCGCCACCTGCCGGTACTGGTCGGCGTTGGCCGGCGGCCCCTGAAAATCCCCCCGGTAGAGCCCTTTGAGATCGACGGTGTCCACCACATCCAGATCCGCCAGGGCGGCAACAGTGGCCGCCGTCCAGTCGCGGGAAAGGTCCACCTTGAAGCGGGCCGTTGGATTCAGGGCCAGGATGTCGGTGAGGGGTTCGACCTCGGGAGGCTCACCGAGGCCGAGGGAAACCACGAAGCGGGTGGGCCGGGGTTCTCGCGACAGAGCCGCGGGCAGGGAAAGCCCGGCCTGGCGCAGTGCCAGATCCAGGGCGGCGCTTTCAAACGCCCAGCGCCTGAAAAGACGATTCGCCGGCGAGCCAGGTGGTGATGGAAAGAGATTCAACTGATCCAGGTGGGCAGAGAACGATTCCAGAGTGAAGGATCCCGTCAGGGCCAGGTGGACTCCCGTCGCCTGAAACGCCGCCTGCTCGCCGGCGTTGTAATTGATGTCTTCACCGCCGCCTTCTTCACCATCGCCCTGGAGGCGGACCACCGTTGTGTGCCGGGGCCAGCCGGCAGGGGTGGTGCGCTTCAGGGGCTGCAGGCCATAACTCTGGATGGCCAGCGGCAGTCCGGCGAGTCGGTTGTAGAGCATGGCGATCCTCCATGATCTCCGGCCGCGCGCCACGGCCGAGGTGGCCCCCAGCTTATCCTTTCCGGCCTGTGACGCTGTCATAGAGCGGGAAAAGAGTTGCATTCTGAAGGATCTCCCGTAGTATTACGCCCAGATCCTCAGTGGGAAGTGCGTGCGCCGCCGGGTAATTACGTCCAACTGGGTTATGAGGGGGACATAATGAGAGCAGGTTTAGTCCTGGTTGCCGGGCTTTTCGCCCTGGCAAACCCCATGAGTGTGTGCGCCAGCGAGGTTTCGGCGCCACCCCAGGCTGCCTGCGCCGGCGAGCCCGGCGCGGGAATCGATCTCAGGGCCCGTCTGGTCAATCTGAATGACTCCGGTCCCACGGTCAGGGCCACCATCGACCTGGCGGTCAGAGCGGATGTCAATCTGCCTGCAGGGCGAATCCATGGCCGGCTACGGCGTGTGACCGATGGCGGCATGGTCCTTGACCTGTCACAGCGGGCCGTATCCATTCCCCGGGGAACCCGCATCTTTTTGCGCTACGACCTGGACCTCTCACCGGGTGAAGATTACCAGTTGACCTTCACCCTCGCAGATCCTGACAGACCCGATGGACGCCCCCTGTCATCCACCACCGTGAATATCAACCTGGACCCCGCACGTAAGCCGCAGGCACTGGAGACTCGGTTGCAGTACCAGGCCCGGATGCAGGGGAGGTGATGTCATGACCTTGATGACCAGGACAGTGCGTGGCGTTCTACGGACACTCCCCATGCTTCTGCTGGCTGCGGGGGTCGCAACGCCGGCTCTGGCCGACTGGACGGCGTCGGGCACCTTCAAATATGTGGACCGGGTGTTCGACCAGACCGGCTTCACCGGTGCGGAACCGGTTCTGCCGGTCCGCCTGGCGGATATCGAGATTGTGGATGCCGCCCTCAATGGCAGGAAGGCCATCCTGGCCACCGGCGCCACGGATCAAAACGGAGCGTATTCCATCGTGGTTCGCGACAGGAAGACACGGGATGTTTATGTGCGCGTCGTCACCAGTTCCGAGTCCACGCCTGACCTGTTTATTGACGTGCGGGACAGTAATACGAATCAGCACAAGAAGTATGCCGTGGCCACCAACACCGTCGCCGGGCATGCCCCGGGGGTGGATATCAACTTTGGCACGGCCACCATCGGCATCGGACAGGGTGGCGAGGCGTTCAACCTCTATGACCAGGTGCTGCGGGGCATGGATTACCTGGCCACATTCATCGGTGGCCGTCCGGGTTCGGACGAGGCTCTGGCGGTGGTGTGGGGAATCAATAACGGAGTCGGGGGGTCCTTCTACAGCATCGGCAGCATGGCCATCATCCTGAGGGATACCGCCGGCTACGATGATACCGTCGTTCTCCATGAGATGGGCCACTACGTGGTGTGGCATTACCTGGCCAGCAGCTCTCCCGGCGGCGCCCATACTTTTTCCTGGTGTGATCTGGACCTCCGCCTGGCCTTCGCAGAAGGATGGGTCACCTACTGGGGCAACTCGGTTCTCCGCTACCACGGTCTGCCGCGCAGCAATGTCTACGTGCGCAGCAACGGCGGCGCAGCGGGCCCGGGCAGCCTGGTCCGCTGGGCCGATCTGGAGGACGACCAGCAGTACCTCTGCAGCGGCAGCACCAGTGAAGTCAATGTCTTCAGCGTGTTGTGGGATATAGCCGATGGCCCCTCGACCTCCGATACCACACCAGGGATGGACGATCCCCAGGACCTGCTGGATCTTCCCGATGCAGAAGTCTGGGAAGTCATGGCGACCCAGATGGGCGGCAAGTTCAATATTAGCCTCGAGACGTTCTGGGATGAGTGGTTCAACCCGCCGCTGCAAAATGGCTTTCGCTCGGAGTTGATTGCCATTGCCGATCATGTCCTCATCGAGTATCACGAAGACGCACTGGAAGCCAACGACACGGCGGCGGAGGCATCCTTCGTGCCTCTGGACGGCTCCCTCGTCCATAACACTTTCTTCAGTGATCCGGAACTGGACGGTGAAGGTGCCGCT
>JAPUKF010000326.1 GCA_027295805.1 Acidobacteriota bacterium
ATAGCTGGAGAAGGTGTGTGCCGCGACCTGCTCTTTTTGCAGGGTGTTCAGATAGAGCTCATAGAGCTTCTCACCGTAGACGGCGTTGCGGCTGTCCATGAAGACGCGGGTGGCAGGATAGAGCTCATGGATCGGGTAGGCGCCGTAAGCGTACTTGTTGAACACCTGTCCCTTGAGATCGCGATCCCGGATATACGCCACGGCGCCGGTTGGGATTCGCGGCCCCACTCCCAGTCCGACCTTCTTGGTGATGACAGGTGTGTACGGCCAGCCGGCCGTGAAGGTCAGCGCGGCCAGAAAGGTCCCGGCCAGGGCCACGGCGGCTGTCGCCGTGACGGCGGCGTGGCGACTGCCGGCTGGCGCCGGCAGAGGCAGGGCTGCCCGCAAACGGGTCAGGGAGGGTGCCACAAGCGGCAGGGTCACCAGGCCGAAGTTCACGATATTGCGGTTCTGCCGCAGGGCCAGCACCAGGAAGACAAGGGTCACGGCCATCTGCCAGAAGGGCAGACGCCTGCTCCATGTTGCCCAGACGAGAGCCGGCAGCAGCGTCAGGGCCACGAGTCCGGCGGCCCAGGAGCCGGCCAGCAGCGCCAGAAAGGTGAGCGACGTGGCCAGGACAGCAAGGCCGGTGGCGGCAGGCCGGCGCCAGCGAATCACCGTCATGACGGCCAGGGTGAGCCAGACCAGCGTGAAGAGATCATCGCCCCAGGCCCCGAGAAGCCGCAGCGGGGCGAGGGGGACCCCCAGGCCGGTGGCCAGGCTGGGTTGCCCGGTCATGCTGCCCATGAGTTCGGCCGGCGACCAGAGCCAGGCCGCTCCCGGCAGCCCGGTACCGGCATGGGGGGGGAGAGGGCTCAGCGCGATGCCGGTGCGCAAGGTTTCCCAGGCCTGGGAGAGAGTGGCTCCGGCTGCCAGCACGGGGCGCAAGGCCGGCAGCAGCAGGAGTCCCGTGACGGAGACACCCCGCCAGAGCCGGTCGCGGCGGAGCAGGCTCGGTGAGGCCAGGCAGCCCACCGTCAGCAGGGACAGCCACGCGCAGAAGGCCAGAAACATGGATGACCTTGTCATGAGGCCTGTGGTGAAGGTGGGTCTCCATTCGAAGATGGTCTGCATGAAGATGTTGTCCCCACCCGCCAGCCGGAACGGAAAGAGGTAGATCTCGAAGCCGTTGGGATTGATGAGGCCCAGCAGGGTCATCACGGCCAGGGCGGCCCATCCCGAGATCAGGCGCCGCCGGGACCACCGGCTCGGAGGATCCTCTTTCCGGCGCAGGCGATCCAGGGTTTCCGCCAGGAGGAATGTCCCCGCCAGTGCCAGACCGGTGATGAAGTAGCCGTGGATCTGAACCCAGAGCCATTGCACCGGCACCAGCCACCAGAGAAGACTCGCCTGGAGAAAAGCCTGCACTCCGCGGTCCGCTGCCGGCTGTCCATGCCGTTGGTGATCCCGGGCGAGAATCAACACATAGAGGGCCGTGAAGACGAACGAGAACATCTCCGGTCGTTCCAGGAAGCGGGAGTTGACGACAGCCAGGGTGATCAGGGTACTGACGGCGAGGGAGACCGGGCGGGCACCCAGGCGGTGTGCTGCCGTCATGGCCAGCGCCAGGGCGGTGCCGCCCAAGGCGGTCTTGAAGAGAATGAGTCCGTTGACACCGGACAGGAGATGCACCAGGTGGAAGATCACTCCCGCCAGCCATTCATGGGCATGAAAACGGTGACCGGCCGCCGAGAACGAATACGGGTCCGCCAGTGGGACCTGGCCGTGCTCCAGGATCCAGCGACCATTGGCCATGTGCAGCCAGATATCGTTATTGGTGAGAGGAGTGATACTGACTCCCAGGAAGAGCAGAATCAGCGCCAGGCCTCCCCAGATGAAGAGGATCCTGTGGAGTCTGGTCAGCGGTGGGACGGTCCCCGGCGCCGCCGCGGGAGAGGAGACGGCGGGCACCTGTGGGGAAGGTGGGGAGATTCTGGAAGGGAGACGGGCCATGGGACGGTGATTATAGGGTGCGTGGCGACCGCTGAACTCAACAGTCGAGCTGGGCGAGAAGAGTCCTGGCGGGCTGGTATTCGGGATCATGACGCAGGGCTTCCTCAAGGGCGCGGCGGGCTGCGGGGCAGTCATGCTGTTGCCGGTGCATGAGAGCCTCCAGCCCCAGGCGGGCGGCATCCAGGCTCCGGGGCACGCCCCAGGATCGAGCAACCTGGGCGGTGTCCATCTGCTCCATGACCTGCAGCTGAACCAGGGCGGCATCGGTTTCCCCCGCCTGGGCCAATGCATTGGCAAGGATCCAGCGCGCCGCCACTGAACGGGGGTGGCGCGCAAGCGCCCGCCGGGCCTCGCTGATGGCGCCCGGCAGGTCGGCCGCCGGAAAGCCCGACCAGCCGAGGACCGGATGGATGATCCGGTAGGCTTCCGCCGCAGCGGTGCCACTGCCGTCGGCGCCGGGACGGACGTACGTCGCAGTTGCATCATCGAAGTCCACCAGGAGCAGGCCGGCGTCTTTCAGCAGGCCCCGATGAGGAAGGTCGGCGTCGCGATCGAGTGCCGGCAGATAGCCGCGACGAAACGGGCCCATGTGAGCGGCCACAGCCAGGTCCACCGGCCATCGCCGGATGTAATCCCGGAGCCCCTGATCCGAGCGCAGGGCCTGGCGGTAAGCAAGGTAGAGATCCTCACCGTAAACGGAGTTCCGCGAGTCCATGGAAACCCGGACCCGGGGCCACAATCGCCAGGCTGTGTAGGCCCCCTCGCCGTAGGTGGTGAATGCGTTGCCCTGGACCTGCAGGCGCTGGAGGGTGTCGCAGGCGGCTGCCGGCACGCGCGGCCCGAGACCCAGGCCGAGGGGTCTGAAACGATGCAGGCCGTAGGGGTAACCCCAGAACGCCACCAGCAGGGTTGTGCTTGCCAGGAGCAGGGCCACCAGGGCGATCTCAACTCTTCCGGTCCGTTGTCCCGCGAGCCGGCGAGAAGGGAAAGCCAGGGCGGCGGATGGCACTGCGGCCAGCATGAAGAGCGGCACATGGCGGTTCATGCGCAGGGCCAGGATGGCCAGACCGGCCGTGACCAGAATGCGGGGGAGATCTCCATCCTTCCGCCCGCGGATGACCGTTGTCAACCAGGCCAGTGCCATCACGATGAAGAGGGCAAACATGGTGGTGTTGCGGTAGCCGGAGGTCAATGGAGACTGCCATTCATAGACAGCTCCCATGAACAGGTCCGAACCCGCCAGCTCGAATGGAAAAGAGACAAGCCGCAGCCCATATGGATTCACCATGCAAGCCAGAGCCATGGCCGCGGCAGTGGCCAGGATGCGCAGACCCTGAGCCGCACCTGAGCCGCGCCCGCGGGCTTCCAGCCACCGGCCCGCACCCCAGGTGGCGACCAAGGCCGGCCCGAGGATGAAGCCGCCGTGCATGTTGGTCCAGACAATCTGGAGCGGAATCAGGGCCAGGAGCCAGCGCGGCTGCCTGCGGGCGCGGGAAAGGAGCGCGAGACAGGCCAGGAGAGCGAGCCATGTCAGGAGGTGAGGCCGCGCCCAGAGGTGAGCGCCGGCCACGAAGAGGCCCATGGCCGCAACCAGGCCGGCCCGGGCCGGCGGCGCGCCGGCGGTGCGGGCGGCGGTGAACAAAGCCCAGGACAGGAGCAGGGCGATAGCGGTCTTGTAGCCGACCAGTCCAGCCAGGCCGGCGGCCGCATAGATTCCTGCCAGCAGCAGTTCGCTTCCCCACTCATGGGCCAGGTAGGGCCGTCCCGCCGCCACGAATGAGAAAACTTCGGTGTGGGGAACTTCTCGATTGTTCAGGATCCAGTCACCGGTGGCGAGGTGGAGCCAGACGTCGTTGTTGGTGATGGGAGCCAGGCCCAGGGAGAGAGCCAGAGCCGAGAGTACGGCGAGCAAGAGGACGTCCGTGGCGCCGGGGCGCCACCGGCGAGGCGGGGCGTCGTCCATGGGACGTCATACTAGAGTTCAGCCTT
>JAPUKF010000327.1 GCA_027295805.1 Acidobacteriota bacterium
ATTCCCTGCGCGTGACACCGTCGTCTAGGTCGTACCTTCGATCATGCCCCGGTCGGTCCTGAACATGGCGGATGGCTGCACCCGGTTGGCCGGCCAGGTCCAGAATGCGTCGTGCCATGTCAAGATTGCGCACGCTGTTGCCACCGGCGATGGTGTAGGTCTGACCGGGCTCCCCGTTGAGGAGAATCGCCGCCAGGACGCGACAATGATCCTCGACATGGATCCAGTCGCGCACTTGCAAGCCGTCGCCGTAGATCGGCATCTCGCGACCTTGCAGTGCGGCCATGGCCAGCACGGGAATGAATTTCTCGGGATGCTGCCAGGGCCCGTAATTATTGGTGCAGCGCGTGATGATGCCCGGGAATCCGTGGGTGCGCCAGGCGGCGGCAACCAGGAGATCCGCGGCTGCCTTGCTGGCGGCGTATGGGTTGCTGGGACTCAGCGCTGCATCCGGCCCGGCCTGCCTCCCTTCGGGGACAGGGCCGTAGACCTCGTCACTTGAGATCTGGATGAAGCGCCGCACACCGGCCCTGCGCGCCGCCTCCACCAGGCAGTGTGTCCCGACCACGTTGGTGTGGATGAAAGGATCGGCACCGTTGATGCTGCGATCCACATGTGACTCGGCCGCAAAGTGAATGACGGCGTCGATACCGTCCGCCAGGAGGTGCGCCACCAGGTTGCGGTCCGCCACATCACCCCGCACAAACCGATAGCCGGGATGCCCGGCCAGATCCGAAAGGTTTTCCTGCCGCCCGGCATAGGTGAGGAGGTCCAGGTTCACCACCCTCAGGCCCGCCTGGCCGGCGAAGAGGTGTCGGATGAAGTTCGAGCCGATAAAACCGGCCCCGCCTGTGACAAGGAGTTTCATGGTTTCACCTGTCCTTCAGGCTCCAGTCGTAGGGTATCTCCTGGCCATGAGGATCGATCCGGTATTCATCAGGGTCTTGGGCATGGTACGGCTCGGTAGGGATGTTCACCACGATAGCCTCAGCGGTGCCCACTCCTTTGAAGCCATGGGCCACTCCCGGCGGGACCACCACCAGCATGGGGTCATGAACCCCAGGATAGAGCTCCATGAGTTCACCCTTGCTCGCTGAGTCGGGACGACGGTCATACAGAACCATCTTGACCGTCCCATGCACCACAGCAAAATGATCCCACTGTTCACGGTGATAGTGCCAGCCTTTGACCACACCCGGGAAGACGGAGGTCATATAGACCTGCCCGAAGGCACGAAAGGCGGGGTCGTCCCGGCGCAGGATCTCCATGAGACGGCCACGCTCGTCGGCGTGGACGCTCAACTGCCTGATAAGAACTCCCTGGATGGCCATGTCGCCTCTTTCTTCCCGAGCCACAGGCCACTGTACCATCATAAAGAGCGGCCCCCTTGCCACTTCGACGGTTTCAGGCAGGGGGGCCGCAGGGATGGGCTTTTTTTGCGTCTTCAGCGCAGCCGGGCCAGCTCTTCTTCCACCAGGTAGATGTGCCGGCGCAGCCTGATGATGCGCTCTCTGGCTTCAGCGGTATCGCGACCGATCCGCGGATAGTCATTGATGCCGCCCGTACCCCGGAAAGCCGTGTCGATGACATCTTCCCAGTAGTCGATCTCAGCGTTCAGCATGTCCAGGTCCAAGAACATCTCGTCCCGCCGCGCTGTCATGGCCAGGGCCGCTCGATCTGCCGCAACCACCGGCATGGGCTCAGCAGCCACGGCCGAGCCCGTCACAGGTAACGGCGCCAGTTTCCTGATATCGGCATTGGTATAGGCATCCCGCTTGGGGGCGATATCCAGATCGTCATTGGTGTACTTCTCCTGCGCCATGGCCATGGCCGGCAGCAGGAGAGCAACAGCTATCAGCGTTTTCTTCATCCGTTCCTCCCGTCTCCAGTTTCACAGTCCTGGCCTGGACCCGCCAGTGGCGCCCGGGCGGAAAGCCCCACTGAGACTACGTTTCCCGACCATGTGTACATTTTCTATACGGTGAGGGAGAGGTGTGGTCAATGAACTTCGCCGTTGCTCTGCAGGCTACACACCGATAAAGTGCTTTGTGCCAATCCATGGAGGTCGACATGAAGATGGGTTTGGTGGGTTTCCCCACCGTGGGCAAGACCACCCTGTTCAATATTCTCACCGATGCCCGGGCCGAGACCTCGCGGTTCGGGACCTCCCCGCGGGCAGAGAGCCACGTGGGGGTGGCGAAGGTGCCGGATGAGCGCCTGACCCATCTGGCCGCCCTCTTCAAGCCGAAAAAGGTCACGCCCGCCACCATCGAATATGTCGATGTGGCCGGACTGCGCCGTGGAGACGCTGATTCCGGGTTGGCCCTGGCCGACCTGCGCAACGCCGATGCTCTTCTCCACGTGGTCAGGGCCTTCCAGGATCCGGATCTGGTGCACAGCGAGGGCGATGTGAACCCGGCCCGGGATATCGACACCATGGAGATGTCTCTGATTCTCTCGGACCTGGATATCGCCCAGAAACGCCGGGAGCGCCTCCAGCTATCGATCCGCAAGACCAAGCGGCCTGAAGAACAAAAAGAACTGGCACTGGTGGAGCGCACCCTGGAAGCCCTGGAGGCGGAGAAGGCTCTGCGGGGCGAGGTCTTCACCCCTCAGGATCAGAAACTTCTGCGCGGATTCGCCTTCCTGTCGGCGCGGCCAATCCTTCATCTCATCAACCTGGGAGAGGATGACATCGGGCACCTGGCCGACTTCCGCGAGCACTTCGGCCTGGAAGAGACGGGCAGCCGCCCGGGCACCGGTATGCTGCCCCTCTCGGCTCGCATCGAGCAGGAGATTGCCGAACTACCCGCCGCCGATGCCGCCGAATTTCAGAACGACCTGGGCATTCCTGAACCCTGCCGGCCACGGGTCATACAGGCCTCTTACGATCTCCTGGGGCTCATCTCTTTCTTCACCGTCGGTGAGGATGAGTGCCGGGCCTGGTCCATCCCCCGGGGCACTCCCGCCCGCCGAGCGGCCGGTGCCATCCATTCGGATATCGAGAAGGGGTTCATCCGCGCAGAAACCTGCGTCGCCGCCGAGCTCCTGGAGGTGGGATCGCTGGCCGCACTGCGTGAAAAAGCCGGCCTGCGCCTGGAGGGGAAGGAATACGAGGTGAAGGACGGCGACGTCATCAATTTCCGCTTCAACGTCTAGCCCCGGTCCGGCCGGAGCGGGCGGGCGGAAACGGGCTACCGGCCCAGTGCTTGCAGGACAGCTTCCGCCAGAATCTCGTCTTCCGATTCATCCACCGTCCGCAAGTCCAGGAGCAGGCGATTGTCGCTGACCCGTGCCACCACAGCCGGGGTGCCGGCACGCAGGCGCGCCGCCAGATCGTCCAGAGAGAGCCCGGGCCCTGCCAGGGCTACCAGCACGGTTGCCACATGTCCGGCGGGAGCCGATCCACCACCGACCCGGGAGATCCCTTCCTGCAGGGTGAGATCTCCCCGCGGCACACCACCGGTCTCCAGCCGATGCCTGAAAGCCTCCGCTCGCAGCCTGAGAGCGTCCACCTTCAGGGCCAGCCGGCGCAGGACGGGAATCTCAGCGAAAGCCAGACCCTGCTCATGCAGGCGCAGGGTCTCGACCATGGCGGCCAGGATCATCTTGTCTGGCCGCAGCGCCCTGGCCATGGGATTGGCGGCCATGGGCTCAACCCAGGTCGCTCCTCCCACGATCAACCCGGCTTGCGGTCCGCCCAGCAGCTTATCGCCGCTGAATGTGACGACGTCGGCGCCCGCCTCGAGAATCGATGCGACAGTCGGCTCATGGTGGATACCGATCGTGGTCAAGTCATGCAGGTTGCCGCTCCCCTGGTCGACCATGAACGGAATGCCTGCTGCCTGGGCCAGTTCAGCCAGTTCCCGGGTGCCTGCCTGCTCGGTGAACCCAATCTGGTGAAAGTTCGAAGGATGAACCCTGAGGATGGCACCAACGCTGTCGTTCAACCCGGCGCGAAAATCGTCGATGCGGGTGCGGTTGGTGGTGCCCACCTCCTTCAGCACGGCACCGCTCCGGACCAATATTTCAGGGACCCGGAACGAGCCTCCGATCTCCACGAGTTCACCACGGCTGATGAGAACGCCGCGCCCGCGACACCAGGTATTGAGGGCCAGCAGCACAGCGGCGGCATTATTTCCCACCACCAGCCCGGTTGTATCCGGGAATATCTTGGCCAGGATCTCAAGCACGGGACCACGGCGACTGCCACGCCTCCCCTCCTCCAGATCGTACTCCAGCGCCAATGGCTCAGCGGCGGCGCGGGTGGCAGCCGCGACGGCACGAAGAGCCAGAGGAGAACGCCCGAGATTCGTATGGATCAGGATTCCCGAGGCATTGATGACCCGCTTGTAAGGAGCCTGGCATGCCTCCTCCACCTCGGCGACAACCCGGCCCGGCAGGTCGGCGATCTTCGCAGTCAGGAGTTCCAGATCCAGCTTCCCGGACCGGATCTCTTCGCGCAGGGCCGCCAGACGGCGACGGGCCGCATCCCGCACGGCCACCCGCCCATGGAGGTCCAGGGCCGCCTCCAGCCGTGGTTCGGCCAGCAACCGCTCGACGGCTGGCAGATGGCGCAGGAGACTCGCCTGTGAGGCCATGGTGCGATTGAACCACGACAGGCCTGACCCGTCCAACCCCGCGGCTTTTGATTCACCCCTGCCAAGGACCTAGATTTGAATCCGCCGGCCAGACGGCCGCCAATGGCGCAACAGGAGTCTCCGTGGCCAGTTTCGACGACGAAATGCACCGCCTCAGCGAGGGGATCAAGGCCATGCAGGTGGCATACAGCCGCTACTTCACCGGCGCCCTCGACCGGCCGCCTGTGGAACTGCAGGCGAGTCTCGCGGCCATCATCCGGGAGCACACCGTCGATACTGAAGGGCAACGCACGGCAGAGCGGTTCCGCTTCAATTCGCTGGTCTCCCGCTACCACATCCTGACGGAGATGTGGAACAGGAATGTCCGCCAGATCGAGGAGGGTCGCCCCTCGGCACTCGACCGCAGGGGGGGCACCCAGGTGACTGCCAAGAGCACCTCCGGTGAAAAAGAGATGTATCGCGCCCGGTTTCAGACAGGCCAGTTTTCGCAGGAAAACCCTGACATGCAGAAGCTCTATGAATCGTACCTCTCGGCTGCCAAGGCCGGGGGTACTAAGGGCACCCTGTCCTACCAAAAATTCTACGGCCAGGTCCAGCGACACCTGGAAAAATGTCAGGAAAAAACCGGCTGCGACGCGGTGGTGCTCCGGGTGGTCCTCGTTGACAACCGACCGGTCCTGAAAGTAAAATCCGCATCCTGATGGATCTTATTCCTGGTTTTTCAAGACGCTCTCTGGCGGGCCTGGCCATTGGATTGACCATCCTCACCTGCCAGACCGGACTTGCTCTGGCCGGCAAGAGAACGAGTGTAATCAGCGAGGACACACTGGCCCTCCATCCCGAGGTGGTTGCCATGCGCCAAGAGGTGGCCACGCACCCTGAGAACGCACTGCTGCAGGCAAAACTCGGAAACATGTACGCCAGACTCGGCTGGGATGACCTGGCTGAGGCGTCTTTCATGGAGGCCGTTCGTCTCGACGCGAACCTCTACGAAGCATGGACCAATATCGGAACGATCTACAGCCGGCAGGACAAGCTGGGCCAGGCGGAACAGGCTTTCCTCAATGCAATTCAGCTGCAGCCCCGCGCTGCCCTCGCCTACTACAACCTGGGCACGGTTCTGGACCGGGCCGACAGGTACGACGAGGCCCTGGCGGCGTACAAGAAAGCCATCACCTACAATCCGGATCTTCTGGATCCCGCGGTGAATCCCCAGGTGGTCAATAACCGCCACCTGACCGCCATTCGTCTCATGTCCTACCTGGAGGATGCCGGCTCCGGCTCGTTGCCCCTGGAAACCTTCCCGGAGGAAGCTCAGACCGACCCCGACCTGGAGCTGGAACCGGACATGGAACCGGCAGAAACGACCGGGAATGGCGCGGACAGCCCACAGGCATCCATCGCCAAGCCCGTTCTCGGCACTCTGATCATGACCATGGAAAAAGAATCACGCTCCGCCCGTCGCAAGCGCCAGAAAGAAAGCGATACCACTCCGGAGGGAAGCGCTCCGGCGTCATCTCTGTGAAAGCGGCCACGCTCGCTTTCCTCGTCCTCGCCACCACGATCTCGCCCGCGCCGGCAAACACGACTCCCGAGGCCTGCGGCTGGCCGCGTCCGGTTCAGCGCCAGGTCCTGGGACAGGCCACTCGCCTCATGCCCCAGGCCCTTGCGCGCCTCCTCAGACGCCATGAGCACGCCCTGCGCCAGGGGGCTGAAGCCCAGCGCCGGCTCAGCCCCGAACTCCCCCACGCCCAGGGCATGGAACCGGGCGACGGCACGGCTGAACGGTTGGCCGCGAGCCTGGCGCGCATCACGGCTCTCCTGGATGATCACGCCCCTCTCAAAAGAATTGCCTGGGAGTTCGGTGCGGCCTCCCATCTCGTCACCGATCTCTCCGACCCGTTCCGCACCGCACCTCGGGATCAGGATGCAGCCCTCTTTGAAGACCGCTTTCTCCAGTACATCTCAGACCATCTCCCCAACATGCGCGTGGTCTTCACTTCTTACCAGGACCCCCTCCTGGAAAGCGGCCTGACGACCGAGTTTGGCCGTCAACTGGCCACCCAGTCACGTTCCTACCTCGATGATCTGGTGGGAGCATTCCGGCGTTTTGACGCCAGCGGGGACCTGTCTTTCCTGGACGAGCGCTCGGTTCCCTTCGGAGTGGCTTCCCTTTCTTATTCCCGCAGTGTCATGGACACGGCCCGGGTCTGGCTTCACGCCTGGCGCCAGGCCCATGGCGATCTCACCGATCTCCCCTTCCCCCTGACCCACCCGGATACCGCAAGTAGCGAGACCGGAACGAAAGGCCCGCCATGAGTCCATCCCAGCGACGCCGCGCCCTGGTAAGCGTCTACCACAAAGAAGGCATTGCCGAATTCTGCCGGCACCTGGCCGCTCTGGATATCGACATCATCAGCACCGGTGGCACCGCGCGTCACTTGACCGAGGCAGGCGTCAAGGTCACGCTGGTTGAAGCAATCACGGGCTTCCCTGAGATGATGGATGGCCGCGTCAAGACACTTCATCCCATGGTGCACGGTCCCATCCTGTTCCGCCGCGATCTGCCATCTCACGTCGAGCAGGCGAATCAACATGGCATGATTCCAGTGGACATCGTCGCCGTGAACCTGTACCCCTTCGCCGAGACAGTTCGCCAACCTGACGCCGGTGATTCCGAGATCATCGAAATGATCGATATCGGCGGCCCGGCCATGGTCCGCGCTGCCGCCAAGAACCATGATGCCGTCACGGTTCTGGTGAACCCGGACAACTATCCCGCCGTTCTTAAGGAGTTGCAGAGCAAGGGCGAGACCTCACGGGGAACCCGCCGCCGCCTTGCGGCAACGGCGTTTGCCCACTGTGCCGCCTACGATGCTGAAGTTGCCTCCTACCTGAGCAATCCGGTCGAGGAGCAGGCGCCTCCCGCGATCTATAACATGCAGTTCAGTCTGGTTGGATCCTTGCGCTACGGTGAGAACCCTCACCAGCAAGCGGCTCTCTATCGTGAAGCCAGCCCCGCCGCAGGTTCCGTGGTTGCGGCCAGGGTGCTTCAAGGCAAGGAGTTGTCATACAACAACTACCTGGACCTGGACGCGGCGTGGTCTCTGGCGGCAGAATGGAATCAGCCCGCTGCAGTGGTGGTCAAGCACAACAACCCGTGCGGCGCCGCCGTGGGTGAGACGCTGTGTGAAGCCTACATAGCAGCCCGCGAAGCCGACCCCCAGTCGGCCTTCGGCGGTATCGTCGCCGTGAATCGTCCCGTGGACAAGGAAACGGCGACCGAGCTGGCGACTACTTTTCTGGAGGCGATCTTTGCCCCTGGCTTCGCACCGGCGGCCAGGGAGATTCTTGCCCGCAAGAAGAACCTGCGGTTGCTTGACAGCGAAGGAGCACGGCCCGGGTCGGGGCGGCCCAGGCGCGATTTCCGCCGCATTTCGGGTGGCCTTCTGCTTCAGGACACCGACGTGGAACCCGAGGACATGCAGTGGCGAGTCGTCACCCGGCGCTCTCCCACGCCGGAGGAGGACAGGGCTATGAGATTTGCCTGGAAGGTCGCGCGCTTCGTGCGCAGCAACGCCATCGTCTACGCCCTGGGCGACAGAACTCTGGGCATCGGCGCTGGACAGATGAGCCGCGTTGATGCCGCCCGCATCGGTGCTCTCAAAGCCCGGACCCCTCTCAAGGGCTCAGCCCTGGCCTCCGACGCCTTCTTCCCCTTCCGTGACTCACTGGATCAGGCCGCGGCTGAAGGGGTCACGGCAGTGGTCGAGCCGGGGGGGTCCATCCGCGACGAAGAGGTCATCGCCGCGGCCGACGAAGCCGGTATTGCCATGGTCTTCACCGGCGTGCGGCACTTCCGCCATTGACAGCCTAACAGGAGAAGTTCTCAGGGACGCGAATCAGGAGTTGGCGGCTCGTTGTCGCCACCCTCTTCGCCGCCATCCGCCGTGCCTTCAGCTGCCTGACCTGCGGCCGCCCGTGCCTCCTGCAACCGATCCAGTTGCGCGGACCGGATTCCCGAGTGAGTGACTCTCCAGCGACCATCGCCCACCCGCTTGAACTCGACGCGGGCCTGCACCCGCGGATCCCGCTCGAAGACCAGGACATGCTCCGTCCAGCCGCCGTCCATGCCATCATATCCCTTGTCTTTCTGGCGCAAGTAGGTCAGGTCAACACGGGTCAGGGGCCCCACCACATCCTTGAGTTCGGCGACCTGTTGCTGAAAGGCCTCCCGGCTGAGGGCTGCCGTCATGTCAGGATGCAGATAGGCGTCGTAGACCTCGCCTGGATCCATGGTGAAGAGAGAGACCAGGAATGAATCAACAAAGAGCTGCGAGTCGACATCGGGGGTCAGCATCTCAAATGTGAGGAGTTCCGGGTCGCCGGGCATGACGGAGGCTTTGCCCCGTGTACTGTGATCGGCGCTGGTTGCCCGGCTCTGGCCGACGGCCATGTCCGGCACACTGATGATGAAGGCCGCCGCGAGAAGGCCCACGACAACCATCTTGTCAGCCCTCATGGGAATCTCCTTTCTTCCCCTGATCTGATTCCGCCCGGTCATCGCCCAGCAACCCCACCAGCTCGATGCCCAGGATGCCGGCGACCTCCAGGCTGCGCTTGTCCCGGTAGAACTCGCCGTAGTAGATACGCCTAATTCCCGCGTTGACCACCATTTTGAAGCAGTTCCAGCACGGTGAGGCGGTTGTGTAGATCTCGGCCTGATTGATATTGACACCATTCTTGGCGGCCTGGAGGATGGCGTTGGTCTCGGCGTGGCTCGTGGCGATACAGTGCCCTCCCTCCATGAGATGGCCAACTTCATCGCAGTGGGGCATGCCGCGAATGCTGCCGTTGTAGCCCGTGGACAGAATGGTCCGATCCCGAACGATGACAGCCCCCACGTTCTTGCGGTCGCAGGTCGAACGGGTCGCCGCCTGCCGGGCGATATTCATGAAGTAGTCGTGCCAACCGATTCGTCGGGAAGTCATCGGCCGATTCTAGTCCATGAGGACCCATTCCGCTGGATTTCGGCCTCGGGAGCCGCCGGTTTCTTGCACGCCCTCTCACTCCGCCCTAACTTCAACCCAACAAATAAGGAGCGCCGGTGTCGCGTGTAAAAGGCAGCAACCTGTTGAATCGCCATGCCTTTGTCCAGGAGAGTTTCGGTCCCGAAGCGTGGGACAGGGTGCTGGCCAGCCTGACGGATGACGATGCCCGCCTTCTCTCTCCGCGCATCCTGGCGTCGTCCTGGTACCCCTTTGACCTGTACAATCGCCTGGACAAGGCCATGTGCCAGGTTCTTGCCGGCGGCGATCTGGACTTCTGCCGCTCCCTGGGCGTGGATTCCGCACGCCGGGCTCTCTCCGGGACCTATCGCCTCTATCTCAAAGACGGCGCGGAGGCCATCCTTCGCCGTCTTGCCGTCCTGCATCGAGCTTTCTACGACTCGGGCTCCATGGACGTCACACACCTGGGTCCTGGACACTGTGTGATCCGCACCGTGTACATCCCACGCTCGTCGCTCACCAACTGCCTCGTCGCGGAGGGGTTTTATCGCACCGTGGTGGAGATGTGCGGAGGTCATGACGTGCAGGTCAGCGAGGGGAACTGCTCGGCTCACGGCGCCACTTTCTGCCTGTTCAATGTCAGGTGGGAAAATGCCGTCACCGCGCACCCGCCTGCTTGACGCTGCCCGAGCCGCCCCGGTAACATGGCCCCGTGGGCCTCAGCATCTATCTCAATGGTACCTGGGCGACACGCCGCGAAGACGCAGTGGTCCCGCTCTACGATCACGGCTTTCTTTACGGCGACGGAATCTTCGAAGGCATCCGCGGATATGCAGGTCGAGTTTTCCGTCTCGAAGAGCACCTGCGCCGCCTCTACGATTCAGCCCGCGGCATCCACCTGGAGATTCCGGTCACCCGCTCCCGCATGAAGGACCTGGTGGTCGAAGCATGCCGGCGTTCCGGTGACTCCGACCTCTACATCCGTCTCATCATCTCACGGGGACCCGGAGATCTGGGCATCGACCCGCGCAAATGCACCGAAGGTGCCGGCATTTATATTATTGCCGGCGCCATACAACTCTATTCCCCTCAAAAGTACGAGGAGGGATTAAAAGTCGTCACCGTATCCACCCGCCGCAATCGTACCGATGCGTTGCCCGCCCAGATCAAGAGCCTCAACTACCTGAACAATATCTTCGGCAAGATGGAAGCCAATCGTCTCGGGGCCGATGAGGGACTCATGCTGGACGGCTGCGGGTATGTCACTGAAGCCACCGCGGATAACATCTTCATGGTGCGGGATGGCGTCCTCTCGACACCGGCTGCTCACTTTGGCCTCCTGGCGGGGATCACCCGCCAGGTTGTCCTGGATCTGGCCGGCGCCATGGGGATCGCCACCCGGGAAGTCGGCATGCTCGTCCAGGATCTGATCTGCGCCGATGAACTGTTCCTCACCGGTACAGGAGCAGAACTGATCCCGGTGGTCAACCTGGATGGCGAGATCATCGCCGATGGCCGGCCGGGTCCCGTCTTCCGCAAGTTACTGGCGGCCTTCAGCTCCCTGACCCGGACAGAAGGCGAACCGTTCCTGGAAAAGGTCGGCGAAACCAGCGACGGCTGACTCTTCCTGGTTGCTCATCAACCTCCCTGCCGGTATATTCGCTGCCATGCGGAATTGGGCGTGCGCCGTGGGAGTGCTGGTTTTCGCCCTGTCCCTGCCCCATGGCGCAGAAGAAACAGACGGCGCAACCGGACTGGGCTGGGCCGGGGCCGATCTGGCCCAGGCCCAGATTCTGGCCAGCCGAACCCGACGCCCGATTCTTGTTTTTGCCCGCTCGGATGACTGCCTGGCCTGCGACCGAGTGGAAGAACGACTGACTCTCAACAGCGACATCGTTCCTCTCACAGAGCCGTATATCCGCCTCCTGCTCTCCACGGCCGAGCCCCAGGGAGCGGCCACGGCCGCGTTGCTGGGGATCACTCTCACACCCACGGTCCTGATTCTTGGTCCCGACGGCATGGAGGCTATCCGCAGCGAACAACGCATCAGTTTCGCCTGGCTCATGGAACAGCTCCAGGTCATCACCCGCCGGCATCAGGAAAGGGAGGCGGACGCCGCCCCGTCCGCGGCCGCGCTCGGTCGCAGCCTGGCGCTGCTGCTGGATTGGGGCGACCTCGCCGGAGTTGAGCGGATCCACGTGCGCCTGGCAGCTGAGGGAACCCAGGCCACGCAACAGATGACCGATGCTCTGCCCGGAACCCATGAAATTTCGACCCAGGCTGATCTGGCCACGCTGCTGGATCGCCTTGATGACCCTGGCGAGATGCGCCGGAAGACGCATCTCCTCGCCCTGGCGCTGGAGCAGGAAGGGCGACCGGGCATGTCCCTGGCCGCCTATCATCACATCATCGCGCGGTTGGCCGTGGACCCTCTTTCCGAGGCCAGGGCGGCCTTCCTGGCTGCACGCCAGAGCCTGCCTCTGGCAGGAATCCTCACGCGACTGGACTCGGCCCGTGCAGCCGACCCTCGTTCCGTGCCCATCCTCATGGCCATCGCCCGCGTCGCCGAGGAGATGGGTCGGATATACAAGTCCTATCACGCATTGGAAGCCGCAGCCCTTTACGCACCCGCCGACGCATGGATCACTCTTGAGCTGCACAGGCTCCATCTTCTGGTTCAGATCAGGAGTCGAAAGCTGGCCCACGAGCCTGCCTGAAGCTTCGCTATACTAGTCCGATGACCGGGCAGACCAACACACAACTGGTGACCACGGAGGCAGAGGCGGGCCTGCCTCTGGATCGCCTTCTGTTGCGCCATCTGCCCGACATGAATCGCAATAAAATTCGCGCCATGCTGGCCCACGGCCGGCTACGGCTCAACGGATCCCAGCCCACCAGCCCGGCAGTTATCCTGTCTGCCGGGGACACTGTGGAGCTTCTCCACTCAGACCCGGATTCCCCCAGCCTCATCTTCGAGGATGCCGGGTTCCTGATGGTCTATAAGCCTGCCGGCATGGAAGCGGCCCAGGCGTTGCGTACCGTCGCCTGTCTCCACAGCCGTTTTCATCGCCGCTTCAATCCCCGCCTGGTGGAAGCCCTGGAAAAGCAGATTTCAGGAGCCGCTGTGGCCACGGCCGACCCGCGGATTTTTCGCAGGCTTCAGGCGGCCTTTTCCAGCGGCGGGGCCATCCGGCGCTACCAGGCACTGGTGGCGCCGGCGCCGGACCTTGCCGCGGGACCTCTTCCCGGAGCACCCGGCTGGTTCTGCAAGCGGGAACGGCGCTTTCAGGATGCGGCTTTCATCCTGCTCTCGGCACCGGCCCGGCGCGGCGCGCGCCCCCTGCACGCTCTGGCCGCGGCCCGGCTCAAACCCCTGCGGCTCGCAGGATCTGGCCTCCTGAAACTGGCCGTCCACTCATCCGGGTTGAGCTTCTGCCACCCGCATAACGGACGGCGTCAGCATTACAACCTGCCTCTTCCCCGCGGTTTTCGCGAAGCCATGGACGCACTCAGACCCCTGGCCACTGTGCCGGCGGATGTCCCCGCTGAACCACCCCACACCGCCGCCCGAAAAGAGGTGGTCGGCCGGGTGGAGCCTGCCCTCCGCTCCCCCAAGGTGCCTCGCCGGCCCGCTCGCCGTCGCTGAGAGCCGCCTGCGGGCCTCAGGCGCCCACCAGGTGGCCGGCCATGGCCTTGAAGAGAGGCAGTCCGTCGCTGCCACCCAGCAGCGGTTCACAAACTCGCTCAGGGTGAGGCATGATGCCCAGGATATTTCGCCGTTCATTGACAATGCCCGCTATGTCATGCGTCGAGCCATTGGGATTGTCCAGGTACCGGAACACCACGCGTCCGTCGCCCTCCAGTCGGTCCAGATCGTCCGGGCCGGCGAAATAGTTGCCGTCGAAATTGGCCACAGGCATGTCCACTTGCTGCCCCTCCCGGTAAAAGGCCGTGAAGGGTGTGTTCGTCTGCTCCACCCGCATGGACACCTGGTGACACAGGAAGCGCAGGCCTGAGTTGCGCCTCAGGGCGCCGGGGAGCAGCCCGCATTCGCAGAGGATCTGAAAACCATTGCAGATTCCAAGGACAGGGATGCCGTCGGCCGCGAGGCGGCGCACCCCTTTCAGGACGGGGGAACGCCCCGCCATGGCACCTGAACGCAGGTAATCGCCATAGGAGAAGCCTCCGGGCAAAACCACGCCATCGAATCCGGACAGGTCTTCCGTCTGGTGCCAGACAAACTGGACGTCCACCTGCACAAGCTCCTTGAGAACATGGTAGACGTCGTGCTCGCAGTTGCTGCCGGGAAAGACGATGACCGCGATCTTCAAGCTGGCTCTACCCTGAAATCTTCGATCACCGGATTGGCCAGCAGGCGCCGGCACATCTCATCCAGGCGCAGGCGGGCATCGGCCGGTTCTCCGGTCAGTTCGATCTCCAGGAAGCGGCCGATACGCACATCGGCAACTTCGCTGTAGCCAAGTTCCTGCAGGGAATGAAAGACAGCCTTCCCCTGCGGATCCAGGACATCAGGTTTCAGAGTGACATAGATGCGCGCTTTCATCCTTTCTCGGGCCTCTCTCCCAGCACTCTCTCGTAGACCTGATCTACGTGGCGGAGCTGATAGTTCAAATCAAACAGACGATCCAGATCCTCACTCTTGAGACGTGCGGCAACTTCTTCGTCGGCGGCCAGCAGATCCTTGAGCGAGCCCTCCTGCGCCCACACCTTCATGGCATTGCGCTGGACGAGGATGTAGGCCTCGTCCCGGGTGAGACCGGTCCGCACCAGGGCGAGAAGAACACCCCCTGAAAAAGTCAGGCCGTGCAGACGGTTCATGTTCTCCAGCATGCGCTCAGGATAAACCAGCAGACCCGACAAGATCTCATCCATCCGGTGGAGCATGTAGTCCACCAGGATGGAGGAGTCGGGCAGGGTGATCCTTTCCACCGATGAGTGGGAAATATCTCTCTCATGCCAGAGAGGAATATTTTCCAAGGCGGCCTGGACATTGGCCCTCACCACCCGGGACAGCCCGGTGATGTTCTCCGCCCCGACGGGATTGCGTTTATGGGGCATGGCCGATGAGCCTTTCTGCCCGCTCCCGAACGGTTCCTCGACCTCACGCACGTCGGTGCGCTGGAGGTTGCGGATCTCCATGGCGATCTTTTCGAGGTTGGCCGCCAGGATGCCTAGAACGGCCATGTATTCCGCATGGCGGTCCCGCTGCAGAACCTGGGTTGAGACGGGAGCCGGCCTCAGCCCCAGCAGTTTGCAGACTTCCGCTTCCACTTCGGGGCCCAGATGCGCGTAGGTGCCCACTGCACCCGATAGCTTGCCCACCCGCAGTCCCTCTCGGGCGGCATCGAGGCGCACCAGGCAGCGCTCCATGTCAGCGTACCAGAGAAGAAATTTCATCCCCAGAGTTGTCGGTTCGGCATGAATACCGTGGGTGCGTCCGATCATGACCGTCTGGCGATGCGCCAGCGCCTGGCTGCGGCAGGTGCCCATGAGTTGCTCAACACCTGCGCGCACCAGGTCCGCAGCGGCAAAGAGGGTCAGAGCCAGGGCGGTGTCCACAACATCCGAAGATGTCAACCCGTAATGGATATAGCGGGACTCGGGGCCGACATTCTCGGCAACACTGGTCAGGAAGGCGATGACATCGTGCTTCACCTCCGCTTCGATCTGGTGGATGCGGTGAAGGTCGAAGGCGGCCTTTTCTTTGATCACGGCCACCGCCTCGGCCGGAATCTCGCCATTGCGCGCCAGAACTTCACAGGTGGCAATTTCAACCTCCAGCCAGCGCGCAAAACGGGCCTCCTCGCTGAACAGGCCGGCCATCTCCGGGCGGCTGTAACGTGGGATCATGATCGATGCACCCTCAAAGGCGAACCGGCCCTGCCGGCCCCCCCTGCCAGGCGGCGTCCAGGCTGGCCGCCGGATTCATGGAACGTTCCAGGCCATCCCTGGCGCTCAGGAGCGCCAGTTCAGGCGTGTTGTTGGTTTCCGAGAGATGGGTCAGGACCACCTGCCTCGTTTCCGCACCCGTGACCCGCGACAGGAGTTCGGCGGTCCCTTCGTTGGAGAGGTGGCCGCGATCACCTAGAATTCGTTTTTTCAGGTGCCACGGATAGGGACCATGGCGTGTCATGTCCACGTCATGATTGGCCTCCACGGCGAGAATGTGGCTTCCGGCCAGATGCTCCACTACGGTGTCCGTCACTTCGCCCATGTCGGTGGCATATCCCAGCCGCACGCCTTCCCCCTCCACCACGAAGCCGACCGTCTCTACCGCATCATGGGGCACAGGAAACGGTGTGATGCGGAGGTCGCCCAGGTCGAAGTGGCTCTCCGGTAGCGACTCCAGATGGGCCGCGCCCTTCTCATGGAGCCGGGCGGCCTGGGCCACGCTGGCACGGCAGAAAACCGGTACTCCCCAACGACGGGAGGCCACCGCCGCCCCGGCCACATGGTCATTGTGCTCATGGGTCAGGAGAATCGCGGTCACCGATTCGACCGCGACCCCTGCCAGCGCCATGCGCCGTCCGGTCTCCCGGGCCGAGAAGCCGATGTCGATGAGCAGGGTCGTGCGCCCGGCACGGACCAGAGAGCTGTTCCCGGCGCTGCCGCTACCCAGATTGATGAATTCAAACGCCATCTTTCCCTCAGGTCCCCGTATGCCCGAAGCCGCCGGCTCCACGTTCGCTGGCCGGCAGCGCCTCGCTGGCCGTGAAGGCCGCTTGCCGCACGGGCGCGATGACCATCTGCGCGATGCGATCGCCCCGCCTGATGGTCAGCGGCTCCCGCCCCAGATTGATGACCAGGATGGCCACCTCCCCCCGATAGTCGGCATCGATGGTGCCAGGCGTATTCAAGAGGGTGAGGCCCTCACGCAGGGCACGGCCGGAACGGGGTCGAACCTGCGCCTCGAAACCGGGGGGGAGGGCCATGCGAAAGCCGGTTGCCACCAGGGCCCGGTCGCCTGGTTCCAGAACCAGTGGCTCCTCGAGAGCGGCTCGGATATCGGCGCCGGCGGCATCATCGGTGGCATAGGACGGCAAGGGCAGCCCTTCGCTGCCCGGAAGTTTCTGGATCAGGACCCTGGCAACGGAACGCGCCTCGCTCATGACAGTCCCAGATCAGAGAGGTCCCCGGGCAGACCCGATGCGGGGCCGACGGCCGCCAGAGTCAGGTCGGCTCCCCGGAAAGTCTCGTTGGCCAGGCGCAGCAGATCGGCGGCCTGGACTGCATCAATTCCCGCCAGAATCTCTTCCAGGCTGAACTGGCGACCGAAGGCCATCTCGTTCCGCGCCAGGTTCGCCATGCGGCTGTAGGTCGACTCCAGGTTCAGCATGAGGGTCCCCTTCAGGTTCCCCTTGGACTCGGCAAGTTCCCTGTCGGGCACTTCCTCATGGCAAAGAGAAAGAATCTCACCACCGATCACCTTCAGGGCCTCACCCACCGATTGAGGGCGGGTCGCCAGGTAGATGGAATGATATCCCTGATCACTGTACGAGCTGACTCCAGAATAAACTGTGTAGACCAGTCCCCTCTCTTCGCGCACCTTCTGGAAGAGCCGCGAAGACATGGTCCCACCCAGAATATTGCTCATCACCATGAGGACGTAGCGATCCGGGTGGACCTGGGGCAGTCCGCCCAGCGCCACGGCCAGATGGATTTGCTCCAGTTCACTCTTTTCACGGACCACGAGGCCACCCCGATCCAGCGGCGGCCCCCCCGCGGCCGGAGCCACGGCCTGAGAAAGGCCTGCGAAGGCCTCGCGCACCGTGTCCACCATGGCCCGGTGATCCAGCTTGCCCGCCACGGAAAGGACCATCTGGTTGGGCACATAAGCACCTCTGAAAAACTCAACCAACGTGGACGGATCCATGCCCGCCACTGTTTCCAGAGAACCCTGGATGGGACGGCCCAGAGAGTGCCCCGCCCAGCGCAAATTGTAAAGCATGTCGTAGACCAGCTCTTCGGGCGTATCCTCCACCATGCGGATCTCTTCCGCGATGACCTTGCGCTCCTTCTCGATATCCTCAGGGTCGAAACGCGGGTGGCGGACGATGTCCGTCAGGAGGTCCAGCGCCAGGTCAACGTGCTGATCCAGCACCCGGATATAAAAGCAGGTCGATTCCTTGGCTGTGAAGGCATCCATCTGCCCGCCCACCGCGTCAATCTCGCGAGCAATCTCCAGGGAACTGCGCCGCTCCGTCCCTTTGAAAACCAGATGTTCGATGAAGTGGGAGATACCGTTGATTTCCACCGGCTCGTGCCGGGAGCCCTGGCGCAGCCACACCCCCAGGCTGACCGACCGCAGGTCCGGCATGGACTCACTCAGAAGGGTCAGGCCATTGTCCAGGCGACACTCACGGATCACAGAACTCGACTCCCGGGGTCAGAGGGGGGCGTCACCTCCCCGTGGTGGGACGGGCGCGAATTTTAGCATGCGGCCCGGGGTCTCATTGGCCCGCCGCCGGCTTCTCCTCAGGGAGGCGCAACTCGTACACGTCGCCGTTTACCGAGGCATAGCGCACAAGGGTGTGGTGGGCGTCAGGAAGGACGAAATAAGTCGTCACTCCTTCGGCAGTTGCCGTATCGATGGGATAGGCCTCCACTTGAATGCCGTTCCAGACGATGGTTCTCAGGTCCCGCACCTGGCCCTTCAGGTGTTCCACCCCTTCCCGGCCTGGATTGACGGTGGAGATGGAGAACGTATGTCCCGCTTCAAGCGGCAGGCTCCGGATGTAATAGACAAGAATCGTCTGGTCGATGAGGGGACCGGACACATCATATGAAAAGGACCAATCCTCTGATTCCCGCGGGATGCCCTGTGCTTCGCTATCGCTGTGCACCTGCACACCGGATGGTGTGCGCGTGTACTTGACCTGCCCTGTTTCATCCCCGGCCGAAAAATTGTCTGTGCGCGCGTACAGATCGAATGTCTCCGGATCGAACACCACCTCCATGGACATGCGACCGACAACCTCCTGGCCCAATCCCACCACCGCGTTTCTGGCCAGTTCATAGACAGCCTTCAGGCGCTGCTTCCCGTCCTGCCCGGTGATGCCCGCAAGCTGCTGGTGGATTTCACCTTGAACAGCACCCTCTTTCTGGATGATGTACCGATTCACTTCCATGACCTCCGGCGACCATTCGATCGGTATTCCCGCCCATACCACCCCCGCGACCGCCAGAGTGATGAGAGAAAGGGGGCCATGTCGCAGCGCCATTAAACCTATCAATTTAAGTTTTGAAACCATTTAATGCTCCCGGTTTTGTCCCTGCTGTGCAGATGCAGCACCGCTGTGTTTCTCCCATTGATCCCCAGCCGGAGTCAACATATAAGTTTTCTTGCAGTTCAGATGGCATGACATTTATTTGTTCTTTGCATTTCAGTTCTTGGTTTCATCGCTTCCTCAACTGGTTATTCGCTTCCCAGTGGGAAGAGCACACGAGTCCGCTGATCGGTCCTAACCCCCTGAATCGATCGGTGCTCTGCCCTTCGCCGGCCCCCCCCGGCGGAGGGCATTTTTTTCGGCCAGCTTCCGCCCCTTCCCCTCCACCAGAGTGAGGACCCGATCCACCCCGGGAACCTCGAACGATTCTTCGAGACCGGAGAGCCAGGTCACCGTCAGACCATCCACTTTTTCCGCCCCTCCCAGCCCGAAATGAACCGTGGCTTCGGAGGACGATTGATACGAACGGGTTACGCGCACTTCACGGGTCTGGACACGACCACCGGCCTTCAGAGCCAGCAGGCTGCCGTAGCCATCACGGTTGCTCCGCGTGCCCCTCAGGCGCAGCCGCAGCCAGTGCCCCAGCCCGCGGCTGCGGTTCATGTAGATGCCCGCCGGACCCCCGTTGCGGCTGACCACGATATCCAGGAGCCCGTCACCATTGAGATCCCCGACTGCGGATCCCCGCGCCACATTGGGAAGCGCAAATCCGGAGGTTTCCCCGACTTCCTTGAACGTGAGGTCCACCTGATTGAGAAAGAGCTGGTTGGTCTGAGCGTAAGAAAGAGTATCGTTGTACATCTTGATGTTCTGAATGATGTGACCGTTGGCCACGAAAACGTCCAGATTGCCATCGTTATCAGCATCCAGCCAGTTGAGCCCGAATCCGACTCGCCCCAGGCTCAGGGCCCCGATGCCGCTGGTATAGCCCATGTGGAGGAAAGTCCCTCCCATGTTGCGCAGCACCGAATTGGTCTCATAGTCCAGATTGGCCACCAGGAGGTCCTGGAGCCCATCGCCGTCATAGTCACCCGCATCGGTGCCCATGCCGGCCTCTGAGCGGCCGTCCTCGCTGTAGGCAATGCCCACCAGGAGGCCGACTTCACGAAAATGCCCGGTGCCGTCATTGCGCCAGAGCTGGTTGGGAGTGGAGTCATTGGCCACATGCAGGTCGATATCGCCATCATGGTCATAGTCGAAGGAAACCACCCCAAGACCCTTCCCCGTGCGGTCGACGATGCCTGCCTCCAGAGTGGCATCGGTGAAGCGGCCATCTCCCCCGTTCCGGTAAAATCTGTCCGCCGTCATGGTGTAGACCTGCGGCGTGCAGTAGGCACGCCACTCTTTGCCCTTGCGGCCGCACCATTTGTTGTTCTCCGGCGAGCTGTCGCAATAGTTGACCACGAACAGATCCAGATCACCGTCTGCATCGGCGTCGAAAAAGACCCCCGACGAGCTCCAGCCGGGGTCCCCCACTCCCGCCTCTGCCGTCACGTCCGTGAAGGTGCCGTCGTTGTTGTTGCGGTACAGGATGTTGGGACCATGATTCATCACATAGAGATCGGGATCACCATCGTTGTCATAATCGCCAACAGTGGATCCCTGGCCATACCCGGTATCCCCGACACCTGCTTTGGCCGTCACGTCCGTGAAGCTGCCATCGCCATTGTTGGCATACAGAACATTGGCCGGCTTGCCCTCGCCTTTCCAGCCCGGCATGGGAGAGCTGTTCATGAAGTAGATGTCCAGGTCGCCGTCACCGTCATAATCGAGGAGAGAGAGTCCCGAACCCATGGTTTCCTGCATGACCAGCTCGCCGGCGGCACCTGTTTCATGGCGGAAGGTCACGCCCATGGCCGCTGCCGATTCTTCGAACCGGATGACAGGTCCTGGCTGCTGGGCACTCATCACCCCTGCAGAAAAAGCCATGAGAAGGCCGGCGACACCAGCCGCCCGCGCAAGGATGTTCTTCATGGCATGCCTCCCGCTCCATCCTTCAGCAGCCGTTCCGCTTCGTGACGATGGCGTTTGGCCACTTCCGGGTCGCCGGCCATCCTGAACGCCCTTGCCAGCGCCATCTGTTCTCCGGGATCCCGCGCGTTGAGGGCCTCAGAGCGGCGCAGATGCTCCAGGCAGGCCTCTCGCTGGCCCTGGGCCAGGAGCAGTTCTCCGCGCAGGCGCTCAACCCAGGGCTGACCCGGGTCGATGGCTTCAGCTTCCCCAATCTGCGCCTCGACCCTGTCCAGGTTGCCGTCTTGAAGATCCATCTCGGCCCCGCGGCGCAGGACGCGCAGATTGCTGGCCAGCGACGCCGCCTCTTCCTTGGCCACGTTGAGGTCGGCGAACCTGCGCAGAGCATCTTCCGCCTCCTTCGTCCGGCCCTGGCGGGATAATGCATTGCCCAGGTTGAACCAGGCATCGGCGTAGGATGGATCCAGGCTGAGGGCACGCTGAAAGGCACCCACCGCCTGGTCGTCATCCCCCGCGCGCTGGGCTGTGACTCCGTAGATGTACCAGGCATCCGGACTGGGACGCGCTTTCAGGGAACTTTGCAGCATGGCCATGGCCTCCGGGAACCGGCCCATCTTGGAGAGAACAAACCCTTCCTGATAATCCAGGTTGGGTCCGCGGCCTCTCTCCCGGCCCAGAGACCTCAGACATTCCAGGGCCTCCGCCAATCGGCCCTGCTCAACATAGATAGCCGATAACCGCAGCCAGGCTTCCGCCATCCCCGGCTCAATGGCGAGGGCGGCGCGATAGGCTTCTTCCGCCCGGGCGAGTTTCGTATCCGTATTGAAAGCGCGGCCGAGATAGAACGCTATGGCGGGATCGCTGGGATGCTCCTCACGAGCCTTCTCCAGAAGATCGATAGCCTCCTGCACCTGGCCCCGGCGCAGCAGGCTGACCCCATCCGAGAGCGCGTCGCCTGAAGAAACGAGAGCCGGCAGAGCAGGCTCGATGTCAGGGTCCGCGTCTGCCGACGGAACCACCGGCACCGGGGTCGCCTCGGCGGGGCGCTGCTCATCCTGCCTGGAGGGGCTGCCACAGCCCAGGACGGCCAGAACCAGAAAGAGTCCTAACATTTCTCTTGGAGGCATCCCGAACACCCTCTAAAGTTACCGCAAATCGCGCATTTCGGCATGCTCTTCCCGCTCTGAGGGCCGGTTTGACCTGCCCCGCACCACGGCCTTATGTTCATAGGTGAAACAAAGGTCTTTTCCATGCTTGCGCGTCATATCAAATTCGGGGTGGCAACCCTTGCTCTATGCGCCACCGGGCTAGTCCACGCCGGCACGGCGATGCAGGCCCATGGGCCGGAGCCGCAACGAATATCCACCCATTTCGAGGTGAGCACCCGCGGCACGACCTCCCAGCGCCTGGAGCGAGAGGTCCTGCAAGTGCTGGAAACCTGGCACCATCGCTACATGGTCATGTTCGAAAGCGAGCCCATGGGACCCATCCCGGTCATCCTGTATCCCCGTCGCACGTTCCACGGGAGTACCGGCGCTCCCCACTGGGCTGACGGCGTCTACGACTCTGACGGCGCCATTCACGCCGCCATCGGTGGCGTGGCTCGAGTCGGCGCGGGCCTGGAGCGCCTTCTGGCCCATGAACTGGCCCACGCCTTCATCAACCAACTGTCAGGCAGCCGGGCACCCCGATGGCTCCAGGAAGGACTGGCCCAGGCGCTGGCCGACAGCCGCCCCGTGAAACCTCCTGTGCACCCCCGAGTGGCTGCCACCCGGCCGGATGTTCTGGATTATGAAGGCACCCTGCGCTTCACCCGGCATCTCCTCTCCATACATGCCACAGCGACCATCCGGGATACTCTGGCTGACATGGGAACCGGCCGCTCGATCGACGCTGCCTTCCAGGCCCGCCTGGGAGGGACACCCGTGGAACTCCTCGCCGCATGGTCTGCGCGGGAAGAACGGCTCGCCCACCAGCAGATGATGATGGAGCCCACGCCATGACGGAGCCCACCTTCTCCGCCGGGGATGCCCTGACTGCCCTGCGCGCGCTGGCCGCAGAGCGCAAGTCGGGAGTGCTGGCCATCAAGCGTGGCACAGCGGGCATCCACCTCTGTCTCCAGGACGGCCGCGTGGTCTTTGCCACCTCGAACCTGAAGCGCTTCCAGCATGACCACTGGCTGACGGCTGCGGAACTGGTCTCCGGAGAAGCTCTGAGCGCAGCGGGAGCCATCAGCGGCACCAAGGAACTCGTGGACAACCTGGTGCGGCGGGGCAACGTCGACCGCATGGAGCTGGTCACATCGCTGCGGACCCTGCTCAAAGAGATGGTTCTGGAGGCAGTGACCTGGGATGGGGCGGAACTGAGGTTCAGCCCCGGCGCTCCAGTCCTGAGTGAACAGATCCTCATTGATGATTCCGCCGCGGGCCTGATCCAGGAAGCGGAGAAGCGCCTGCATACCGCCCCGGCACATCCCCAGCGCCCCGATGAAGCCATTGCG
>JAPUKF010000328.1 GCA_027295805.1 Acidobacteriota bacterium
GAGATCCTGCACGAGCGGAGGCGGCCCCAGGCCCCGGCCAGCCTGCCCGAGTTGACGGGGGAAGCTGTGCAGACCCTCACGGCGGATCAGGAGATCGTCACCGCGCAACTGGTTGCAGCCGTGGCCGCACGTACGGGAAGAACTTTTCTGCTGCAGGGAGTCACCGGTTCGGGGAAAACCGAGGTCTACCTGCGGGCGGCGGCTGCCGCCCTGGAAGTCGGGCGCCAGGTCCTGATCCTCGTGCCGGAGATCGGATTGACACCGGCTCTTGCATCACGCCTTGCCCGGTGCTTCGGGGACCTCCTGGCCGTGCTTCATTCCGGGTTGCGCGGGACCCAGCGCCGGGCTCACTGGGATCGGGTCCGGCGTGGTGAAGCTCGGGTGGTGGTGGGAGCGCGCTCCGCCGTCTTCGCACCCCTTGTGGATGTCGGTCTCATCGTGGTGGACGAGGAGCACGATTCCTCCTACAAGCAGGATGAGTCGCCGCGGTATCACGGGCGGGACCTGGCTCTGGTGCGCGGCCGCGCGGAACACTGCCCCGTCGTGCTGGCTTCGGCGACACCGTCCATGGAGAGCTTCCAGCGGGCCGAGCAGGGAAAGGACACGCGCCTGGTCATGCCCCGGCGCGTCCGCGCCCGGCCCATGCCGCCGTTCGAGATCGTGGATCTGCGCCGGGAGTTCCGGGAGGTGGGACGGGTGAACCTGGTTTCACGCGCCCTGGAAGCCGCGTTGAAGGATATCCACCGCCATGGCGGCCAGGCCATGCTGCTCCTTAACCGGCGGGGCTGGGCTTCGTTTTTGTTGTGCCGGGCTTGCGGAGATCCCGTCTCCTGTCCTTCCTGTTCCGTCTCCCTGACTCTGCATCAGGACCGGCGGCGCCTTGCCTGCCATTACTGCGGCCATGAAGAGAGGGTGCCGCCACGCTGTCCCCGCTGTGACGAGGAGGCCCTCCAGGAAATGGGGGCAGGCACCCAGCGGCTGGAGGATGAGCTGGCCACCTTGGTGCCGGGCCTGCGGGTCATGCGCATGGATGCCGACGCGGTACGTCGAGCCGGGGGCCACGCCGCGATCCTCTCTCGCTTCGCCACGGGCGAGGCCGATGTTCTTCTGGGCACACAGATGATTGCCAAGGGACATGACATCCCCGGGGTCACCCTGGTGGGGATTCTCGGAGGGGATGCCGCCCTCAGCTTCCCGGACTTTCGCGCGGCCGAGTGGACTTTTCAGCTGGTGACTCAAGCTGCCGGCCGCGCCGGTCGCGGGCGGGAGCCCGGTCGGGTGATCCTGCAGGCGTTCCGCGCTGATCACTACGCCCTCCTCCGCGCCCGGGAGAATGACTATGCCGGGTTCTACGCCGATGAAGACCGCTTCCGCCGCGCTCTTCTCTATCCGCCTCACGCTGCGCTGGCGGCAGTGCGCGTGCGCCATCGCCGGTTTGATGCCGGAGAGCAGCTGGCCATGCATCTGGGTGACCTGCTGCGGACGGATCCTGATGCAGGTGAGCATCTGCGCATCCTGGGTCCTGCCCCGGCACCGTTGGCCCGCCTGCGCGGCTACTATCGTTTCCACCTGCTCCTGAAATCCCGCCGTCGGCGGCGGCTGACCGCGGTTCTGCGGCGTCTCGCTGACCAGGTGGAGGAAAAGGGTCGACAGGGCGGCCATGTCATCATCGACGTCGACCCGGTCAGCCTCATGTGAAAGACGAAGGGAAACCCGCATGATTGTCGTCACCATCCATGAAAGGACTCTCGGTGCGGCCCGCCGCCGGCTGGCCGGTCTCACCCGAGGCGCCGGCATGGTGGAATTGCGCCTTGACGATCTGGCGGATCAGGATTGGCCTGTGCTTCTCAAGGAGACCACACTGCCGGTCCTGGCGACCTGCCGCGGGCGTCTATCCGGCGGCCGATTCGATGGGTCGGAGGAGGCACGGGTGGCTGTTCTGCGCCGGGCCCTGCAGGCGGGAGCGGCGCGTGTGGATCTGGAAGCGGACACTCCCGCCGAGGATCTCATCCAGGAGTGGCCGGGAGACCGTCTGGTTCTTTCTCATCACGAATTTCGTCCGGGCACCACAGGACTCGAAGAGCGCCTGGCGCGCCTGCTGTCTTCCCCCGGGGAGATCGTGGTCAAGCTGGCTTTCATGGCCCGGCGGACCAGCGACGCGCTCCTGGCTCGCAAGTGGTTGCGCCGGACCCGTGCCGACGGTCGCGCCGCCGTCATCCTGCCCATGGGGGAGGAGGGGGTCCCCGCCCGGATTCTTGCCCCCTCCTGGGGTGCAGCCTGGACCTACGCGGCGCCTGATGGCGCGGCGCCGGCAGCCCTGGGACAGCTTCCCCTGAGCCAGATGGCCGGCCTGTACGATGTGGACAACATCGGCCCTGACGCGATTCTCACCGGCATCCTCGGCTGTCCCGTAGGTGCATCCCTTTCGCCCTGGATGCATAACCGCGGCCTGCGGGACCTGGGAATCGCCGGCTGCTACCTGCCGTTCGCCACGACCGACGCGGCCGATCTCCTGCTGAATGCCGCTGCCTGGGGCCTGCACGGTCTCAGCGTGACCCATCCCCACAAGGAGGTCGTGCTGCCCTGGGTGGACGATCTCTCCGACGCCGCTCGCGGGTGCGGAGCCGTCAATACCCTTACCTTCGCCGGTGGCGGCATTCATGGCGAGAACACCGACGGAGACGCGGCCTGTCAGGCGCTGGAGGAGGCGTTGCCCCATGACTGGCATTGGCCGGGCCGCAGGGTGGCCATCGTGGGCGCCGGCGGCGCGTCCCGGGCGGTGGGCTGGGCTCTGCGCCGGCGACAGGCGGTGGTGACCCTGTACAGCCGGGATGCCGCGCAGGGAGAGCAGACTGCGGCGGCCATCGGTGCGCTTCGCCAGGATCTCAAGAACCTGGGGGATGACGCGAAGGAGATCCTGATTCATGCAACGCCGGTGGGGACCTGGCCCAACGAAGATGTCTGCCTTCTGGGCCCCCGGGACCTGGATGCCGATCTGGTCTTCGATCTGGTGTCCAATCCACGGGAGACGCTCCTCTTGCGCCGGGCGGCGTCCCAGGGGTGTTCCACTGTGAGTGGATTGAGCATGCTGGTGCGCCAGGGTGAAGCCCAGTTTCGCCTGTGGCATGGGCAAAAACCCTCGCCGGGCTGTTTCATGGCCGCGGCCCTGGAAGGGTTGCGTTACCAGGGTGGAGAGTGAGCCTGTGTCTATAATGGCGGTCATGGATGAGTCTCCACGAAGGTATGCGCGCCAGATCCGCTTCACCGGCCTGGGCCCGGTCGGCCAGAGCCGTCTTTCCTCAGGCACTGCCGTCATGGTGGGGCTGGGCGCCCTGGGCAGTGTCTCGGCCGATCTTCTGGCGCGGGCCGGTGTCGGTACTCTGCGACTGATCGATCGCGATGTGGTCGACGAGAGCAATCTCCACCGGCAGCTTCTCTATACCGAGGAGGACGCACGCCAGGGCCTGCCCAAGGCGGTGGCGGCCAGCCGGCGCCTTGCGGCGGCCAATTCAGGTGTCGCCCTGGAGGTGATGGTGGAGGACCTGGTGCCGGGCAACATCGATGGCCTGCTGGCCGGTGCCAACGTCATCCTGGACGGTACCGACAATTTCGAGACTCGCTACCTGATCAACGAGTGGTCGGTCCGCGAGGGTACCCCCTGGATTTATGGTGCAGCGGTGGCGGCGTATGGCCTGATGATGCCCATTCTCCCGGGTGACACAGCCTGCTTGAGTTGTGTGTTTGAATCGGCACCGCCTCCGGAAATGAGTCCAACCTGTGAAAGCGCTGGTGTGATCGGTCCCATCACATCCCTGGTGGCCTCCCTGCAAACCGCCGAGGCCATGAAGATCCTGGCCGGCAGGAGCGACTGTGTGAGCCGTGTCCTGACAGCCGTGGATGTCTGGGATGGGCGCCTGCAGCAGATCGCTGTCAGCCGGCGCGAGGACGCCGGTTGTGCAACCTGTGGCCTGCATAAGTTTCCCCACCTGGAAAGCAGCGCGGGACATGGGGCGGCCCGTCTGTGCGGGCGTAACGCAGTGCAGATCCGGCCGCGGGAACCCCGGGCCGTGGACCTGCCGGCCCTGGCCCGGCGACTGCAGCCGGCGGGCCAGGTCATGCAGAACGACTATCTTGTCAGAGTGCATCTTGAAGGGCTGGACCTGACAGTCTTTGCCGATGGTCGCTCTCTGGTGGCCGGGACCGAGGATACCGCCATGGCACGCAGCCTTGTGTCGCGCTACGTGGGAGCCTGACCTGTGATCTATCTGGATAATGCTTCGGGATCTCATCCCAAGCCCGAATCGGTCTATCAGGAGTCGGACCGCGCGTTGCGCTCTCTTGCCGGCTTTCCGGGAATGGATTCTCATGCCCCGGCCCGGGCCGGGGCCACGCTGCTGGCGGCGGCCCGCCGGGAAGCCGCAGAGTTGTTCGGTCTCGGGCGGCCTGAGGGCGTGGTCTTCAGCGCAGGTGGCACCGATGCCCTGACCATGGCCCTGAAGGGATTGCTCAAGGACGGTGATCACGTGGTCACCACCAACCTGGCGCGCGCTGCCATCTCGCGCTCTCTGGACCACATGCAGATGGCAGGCAGGATTGCCCTGACCCGCGTGGATGCCGGTGACGACGGGCGCATCGACCCGGCCGCTCTCGTCCGGGCCGTGGTGCACCGCACCCGCCTGGTGATTCTGAGCCATGGTTGCGAGGTCCTGGGGACCGTGCAGCCGGTGGAAGAGGTCGCACGCATGTTGTCCGGTCGCCGCGCCCTGCTCCTGGTGGACGCTTCCCATACCGCCGGCCTGGTTCCGTTGCAAATGGATAGCTGGGGTATCGACCTGGTGGCGACCTCGGGTCATCGAGGCCTTTACGGGCCCCCGGGGGTTGGGCTTCTTCTGGTCGGCAGTGACGTGCGCTTGCGGCCCCTGCGGGAGGGCGAAAGCGGGGGCGACCCGAGCCTTTCCACCCAGCCTCTGGATCTTCCCTGGAGCCTGGAGGCCGGAGTCCCCAACATGCCTGGCATTGTCGGTCTCCTGGCCGGGATGCGGTTCGTGAGCCAGCAGACGCCGGCAACACTCCGGGAGCATGATACGACCCTCATCAAGCGGTTTATCGGTGCTGTGGGCCTGGACGAACGTTTTCACCTCTACGCGGCCCGTGGTGATATGCCGCGCACCGGCACTGTCTCGTTCACCCTGCGTGGTTTCGCGCCGCTGCAGGTGGCGCAGGTCCTTGAGAAGGTTCACGATATTCAGGTGGCGGCCGGACTGCATGCCGGCAGTCGTGTGCACGCCATGCTGAAGACGGCTCCCGCGGGAACGGTGCGGGTCTCTGTCGGCTGGTTCAACAATGAAGATGAAATCGACCGCACCGTGGCGGCCCTGCGTGAGATGGCCGACGCCGGCGTCAAGCAGGCCCTGGGCCGCGTTGGGGCGTGAGGGAGCTTCCCAGGCCGTTCCTCAAGTGGGCCGGTGGGAAAGCACGTCTGCTGCCGGCTCTGTCCAGCCGCCTCCCCGGCGAGTTCGGCACATACTACGAGCCGTTTCTGGGAGGGGGCGCTCTCTTTTTTCATCTGGTTGCACGTCGCGGGCCCCAGGCAGCCGTCCTCTCGGATATCAACAGCGACCTGGTGGACACCTATCTGGGTGTGAGGGACGAGGTGGACCATGTTGTTGACTGCCTGCGGGAACATGCCGACCGCCACCGGCGGGATTACTACTACAAGATGCGCGGCGAGGAGATGGAGGGCCAGGGGCTGGCCCCTCGCGCCGCCCGGATCATCTACCTGAATCGCACCTGTTATAACGGTCTCTACCGGCAGAGCCGCAGCGGGCGGTTCAACGTGCCCATGGGGCGCTACCGGAATCCCACCATCTGTGATGAGCCCCTGTTGAGGGCCGCGTCCGCCGCCCTGGCGGCAGTGGAACTGATTTGCGCGCCGTTCCATAAGGTCGCTCGCCGGGCCGTGGCCGGCGACCTGGTCTACATGGATCCGCCTTACATCCCGGTCTCGGTCACAGCCTCGTTCACTTCCTACCACAGGGAGGGATTCAACGAGGAGGATCAATGCCAGCTGGCCCGGCTCTTCAAGGAACTGGCCGCGGCGCGTGTGCATGTGCTTCTCTCCAACTCCGACACGGAGATGGTGCATGAGATCTATGCGGGATTACCCTGCGATGAAGTGAAGGTTGCGCGATCCATCAACAGCCGGGCCAGCCGGCGCGGCGGGGTGGGCGAGTTGATTTTCAGGGGCGGTCCCCTCTTTTCTTGACACTCCCCGGTGGCCGGGGACCGCATCAGGGCGCCGCCGGAAGGGGTTTTTGATTTTTGGCCAAACGGCCGGGGAACCGGCGGCGAAGGCTGGAAGGAGAGCCTGGCATGAAGACGTCGGACTTCGGGAGAGGGTGGAAAACGAACAACCGACCAGGCATGAACGCAATGGCCATGGCAGCGGCGGCGGTTCTGCTCTTGTCGGCCTGCGCGCCCGTTCGTGAGCCGCCCGTGGCGGGGGCCGGGGAAGAGGCTCCGGCGGAATCGCGCAAGCTGTCACGGTTCGTCTACATCGAGGAAGGTACGGATCTGATCCTGACGGTCGGCGTCCGCGCCGCGGCCTTCCATGAGGGAGATCCATTTTTCCCCCTGGAAGTCTCTCTCACCAATCGCCTGAAAGGTGTCACCTGGGTTTTGACCCGTGAATCGTTTAGCCTGGTGGACGGGGATGGCAGGAGCTATGAACTTCCCACGCAGGAGGAACTGCTCTCCGGCTATGCCAAGCGCACTTTTGATACCAGGCTCTTCGAGGCACGGTCCGTCACGGCCAGCAAGCATGAGGGGTTTCGCCAGGTGGAGAGCAACTTCTTCCCTGATCCTGTGCGTGGCATCAGCCGGGAGCCGGACACAGTCAGCGGCAGTGCCGGTGTGGCGCCCACCAGCACCAGCCTGATTCCCATCGAGCGGGTTGAGATCGCAGCCCGGACGTTCATGGAAGATGTCCTCTATTTCCCCCATCCGGAAGGGAAGTTGCTGGAAGCCAGGTTCAGCCTGGAGATCCGTGCGCAGGGCCTGGACGAGCCGGCGCGTATCGCCTTCACGATTCCACGGATCAAATAGGGAGAACCGTCTGACATGGTTTCGGCGGATTTGAATTTTGGGGTAGAGGACCTGGACGCCATGGCACGCCTCGGCAACGAAGCCGTGCTGTCTACCGAAATTCTCGCCGACCTTCTGACCCCCCTGGCCGCCTTCCTGCGCGTGGCCGATATGGACGAGCAGTCGTTCCTTCTGGAGTCGGTTGAGGCCGGCGTCTCCCTGGCCCGCTACTCGTTTCTGGGCAGCCGCGCCGGCCGGGTGTACCGCATCCGCCAGGGCCGGTTGTCGGTGCAGGAAGGCCGGGGCACGCCCCGGTATCTGGATGGTCCGCCCCTCTCCGCCCTGCGCCGGGTCCGGGAAGGCAGGGTGCCGGTTCCTCAGGAGGGCCTGCCTCCGTTCACCGGTGGGCTGGTGGGCTTTTTCTCCTATGACTTCGTCCGGCTGCTGGAGAAAATCCCCCATGGGGCGGTGGATGACCTGCATGTTCCACAGGCGGTCCTGGCGGAATACTCCACCGTTCTTGCTTTCGATCACCTGCGCAACCGCCTGATTCTCATGGCGGTCGTTGATCTCGCCGGAGACCCTGCCGCGCGGCGGAAGGACTACCGGCGGGCGCGAAGTTGTCTCCAGGATCTGGTGGACCGCCTCGCCATGCCTGCTGTCCTGCCGGCGGCGCTGTCCCGGCGGGATGACGATGATATGGCCATCGCCGGGGAACCCGACGAGGAGTGTTTCCAGCGCTGGGTCGTGGAAGCCCAGGAGGCCATCACCGCAGGCGAGATCTTCCAGGTGGTCCTCTCCCGGCGGTTCAGTCGTCCATGGCGTGGTTCGCCCATACCGGTGTACCGGCGACTGCGCTCCGACAATCCGTCGCCGTACCACTTCCTTCTGGCCTGTGACGGCGACTATGTGGTCGGAGCTTCCCCGGAGATGCTGGTGCGAGTGCAGGGGAATGCTGTCCAGGTGCGGCCTATCGCCGGCACCCGCCCCAGGGGGAGGCATGAAGAGGAGGATGAGGCCCTGGCCCGGGAACTGCTGGCCGATGAGAAGGAGAGAGCGGAGCATGTGATGCTGGTTGACCTGGCGCGGAACGATATGGGGAGGGTTTGCCGGCCGGGCACCATACGGGTCCATGGTTTCGCCACCGTGGAGCGCTACTCCCACGTCATGCACATGGTCTCCAGGGTGAGTGGCGAACTGGCCGCCGGTCGGGACGCACTGGATGCATTCGCAGCCTGTTTCCCGGCCGGCACTCTCACCGGCGCCCCCAAGGTGCGGGCCATGGAGATCATCGCTGAAAAGGAGCCGTTTCGGCGTGGGCCCTATGGGGGAGCCATCGCCTATTGGGATCGGCGCGGGCAACTGGACTCGTGCATCACCATCCGCACGGTGGTGTTCACCGGCGGCAGGGCGTATGTGCAGGCCGGCGCCGGAATCGTTGCCGATTCGGATCCGGTGGCAGAGCTCCGAGAGGTCTCCTGCAAGGCGGCGGCCGGCCTGGATGCCCTGGCCCGGGCGGCGGAGGGCAGCTCGTGATCCTGGTCATCGATAATTACGACTCATTCACCTATAACCTGGTGCAGTACCTGGGTGAACTGGGGCACCAGGTGGTGACCCGGCGCAACGACACTCTCACGGTCGGGGAAGCGCTGGCTATGGCACCACAGGCGATTTTGCTGTCGCCAGGGCCCGGCCGGCCCGAAGGGGCCGGCATCTGCGTGCCACTGGTGAAGGCGGCGGCTGGCCGGGTGCCGTTGCTGGGAGTCTGCCTCGGTCACCAGGCCATAGGTGCAGCCCTGGGTGGAAAGGTGGTGGCTGCCCCCGTGCTCATGCACGGCAAGACATCTCCCATCCACCATGACGGGCGCACTTTGTTCACGGACCTGCCGTCACCTTTCACCGCCACCCGTTATCATTCCCTGGTGCTGGCACGTGAATCTCTCCCCCCAGAGCTCGAGGTTTCGGCCTGGACAGAGGACGGCACGGTCATGGGCATTCGTCACTCCAGCCAGGGGCTGGAGGGAGTCCAGTTCCATCCCGAGTCCATCCTCACAGAGGGCGGCAAACAGCTCCTGGGAAACTTCCTGCTGCCGGTGGCGCCATGAATTCCGGTTCATCGGCCATGCTGTCGGCCCTGCGCCGTTTGGCGGAAGGCGAGGGAATCAGCGAGAGAAGCGCGGCCGAGGCGGTGGCAGAGATCATGTCCGGGGCGGCGACCCCGGCGCAGACAGGTGCCTTTCTCCTTGCCCTGCGGGTGAAGGGTGAAACCGAAGAGGAGATTGCCGGCGTGGCGCGAGTCCTGCGCCGATTCATGAGATCTGTTGATGGGGCAAGTGAGGCCGGCATTGATACCTGCGGCACGGGAGGGGATGGCCTGAACACCTTCAACGTCTCCACGGCCGCAGCCTTCGTGGTGGCCGGTGCGGGATTGGTGGTGGCCAAGCATGGTAACCGTTCCGCATCTTCCCGCTGTGGTTCCGCCGACGTGCTGGAAGCTCTGGGGGTGCCCTTCCTCTCCACCACAGCCGATCTGAGCCGCTGCCTGCGGCGCCATGGCATGGCGTTCCTCTACGCACCGCATCTGCATCCCGCCATGCGTAATGCCGCTGCCAGCCGGCGGGAGATCGGTGTGCGCACGGTTCTCAACCTGGCCGGCCCCCTGGCCAATCCGGCCGGCGTGCCCTGCCAGATCCTGGGAGTTCCTGATGACCGGTTGCGCCGGATCATGGCCGGAGTCCTCCTTCGCCTGGGCACGCGCTCCGCCTGGGTGGTCACCGGCCACGACGGGATGGATGAATTGACCACGACCGGTGACAACCGGGTCACTGTGCTGGAGGACGGCCAGTTGCGGGAAACCGTGGTGGATGGGCGCGATATCGGCCTGCCCCGGGCGCGTCCGGCGGACCTGGCAGGCGGTGATGTGTCCGCTAACGCTGGCCGTCTGCGCGGCATTCTGGACGGACGTCCCGGCCCTGGCCGGGATATCGTGGTGTTGAACGCAGCCGCAGCTCTGGTGGTGGGCGGGCAGGCCACGGACCTTCCGGAGGGCAGGGAACAGGCGGAGGTGAGTCTGGATTCGGGCGCGGCGTCCCGGGTCCTGGATGCCCTACGCCGGGAGAAAGGCCAGGCCAGAGGCGCGGGATCATGAGCCCGGTGGCGGACATCCTGGCAAAAATCGCTGCCGACCGCAGGTGCCATCTGGCGGCCGCCAAAGCGCGGACCCCCCTCCATGACCTCCGCACTCGGGCCGCGGCGCGAGCGCAGGTCAACAGCCTCAGTGGTGCTCTGACCGCTGCCTCCGCCGCCGGGCTGGGTGTGATTGCTGAGTTGAAGCGAGCCTCCCCCTCAGGGGGCACCCTCCGGGAGCACTTCGACGTCGAAACTCTCGCCGGAGAACTGGCGGCGGCCGGTGCCTGCGCGCTCTCCGTCTTGACGGAGCCGGATCATTTTCAAGGCAGGGATGAATTCCTCCTCCAGGTGCGCGCCCTGCTGCCGCGGTTGCCCCTGCTGCGGAAGGATTTTCTTCTGGATCCATGGCAGGTCTGGGAATCCAGAGCCCTTGGTGCCGATGCTGTGCTTCTCATCGCGGCTCTTCTGGATGATGCCATGCTGGAAACCATGCTGGCCGCGGCGGAGGAATCCGGGCTTGAGGCGCTGGTGGAGGTGCATGGGCGCCATGAGCTGGAACGGGTCTGTGCCGCCGGGGCCCGTCTCATAGGGGTGAATGCTCGTGATTTGCACACCTTCCGGGTGAATCTTGATAGCGTCGTTGGACTTGGGGCGGCGTTTCCCGACGGCGTGGTCCGCGTGGGAGAGAGCGGGGTGTCCGGTGCCGGTGACCTGCGCCGTCTGCTGACCGCCGGCTACCACGGCGCCCTGGTGGGCAGCGCACTCATGAGATCGGATAGCCCCGGACGGACTCTGGCGCGCTGGCTTGATGAGTTGGCCGCCAAGGAGAAAGCACCTTGAAGGTGAGAGTGAAGGTTTGCGGCGTGACCCGGGCAGAGGACCTCGACATGGTCCTGGGCCTGGGTGTCGACGCGGTGGGATTCAACTTTCACCCCGGCAGCCCGCGCTTCGTCACGGACAGGCAGGCGGCGGAACTGGTGCGCCGGGTGCCCGCGGGAGTCGCCACCATCGGAGTCTTTGTTCACCAGTCCCTGCATGAGGTGGCGGCGAAGATGGATGCCAGTGGTGTGGGCTGGGCGCAGTTTCATGGCAACCGCACCAGCGCGGAACTGGCACGTTTCCCCCGGCCATGGTATCCGGTCCTGCGCCCGGGTGAGGGTGAGACACGTCTCGACGACCCGTGGCCCACACCCTTCGTGCTGGTGGACGCGCGCCTTCCCAGTGCCTATGGCGGCACCGGCCGGCAGGCCGACTGGCAGGTGGCGGCAAGCCTTGCCCGGAAGCGTCGGGTTATCCTGGCGGGGGGGCTTGGTCCCCATAATCTCCCCGAGGCGGTGAAGGCCGTCTGTCCGTGGGGCGTGGATCTGAACAGCGGCGTGGAGACGTCCCCGGGGTGCAAGGATCGCCGGCGTCTGGAACAGGCCCTGGCGGCATTGTCTCCGTGGCGGGAGTCGCCTGAGGAGGGTGTCCGGTGAGTGGAAGCGTGGGACCCGATGAGAAGGGATACTTCGGTGAGTTCGGCGGTTGCTTCGTGCCTGAGACTCTGATGACCCCGGTGCTGGAACTGTCCACCGCCTACGAGAAAGCGAGGCAGGATGAGGAATTCCAGAGGGAATTGACCTATTACCTCATGGAGTTCGCCGGCCGTCCCACACCTTTGACATTTGCCCGCGGGCTGTCGGAAAGGGTCGGGCGGGGCGCGCGCATCTATCTCAAGCGCGAAGACCTGCTGCATACAGGTGCCCACAAGCTCAACAACACGCTGGGGCAGGTGCTCCTGGCGCGCAGGATGGGCAAAAGCAGGATTGTTGCCGAAACCGGCGCCGGGCAGCATGGAGTGGCCACCGCCACCGCCGCGGCCTTGTTCGGTCTTGAGTGCGTGATTTATATGGGAACGGAGGATGTCCGCCGCCAGGCGCCCAATGTGCAGAGGATGCGCATCCTCGGTGCCAGCGTGCGGGAGGTGGACACAGGCAGCCGCACCTTGAAGGATGCCATCAACGAAGCCATGCGCGACTGGGTGACCCATGTCGGCC
>JAPUKF010000329.1 GCA_027295805.1 Acidobacteriota bacterium
GGCCGCGGATGGCGGCAGCCGCAGCGAATCGGCCTACACTCTGGGTCTTTGCTATCAGGGGCTCGAACGATATGAAGAAGCCCGGGATATCTTCCAGAAGGTCGTGACGCTCAATCCTGAGTTCACTCAGGCCTGGTTCAACCTGGGAAAAGTTCTGGCCATCCTGGGCGATGAGGAGGGAGCAGAGGCCGCCAACGCAAGATTCTTCCGTCTCGATGGCAAGATTCCGGGAGCGCCCGGCGACGAGAGTCAAGAGTCGGCGGACGAGAACGCACCACCGGGCGTGGGATCACCTTGAGCCGGCCACCGCTGCCGGCGCCGGTGAATGGCCTCCGGGCCTCTGGCCTGGCTCTGTGCATGCTTCTGCTTGCCCACGGTGGCCTGCATGGTCAGGAGACGACGGACGGGGAGACTGCACTCCGGTTCATGGATGGCACCGGCGCCAGCGGCATCCAGTTTCGCCAGTTCAACGGCATATCCGGCAAGCGGTATCTGGTGGAAACCATGGGCTCGGGCGTCTGCCTTCTGGATTATGACGGCGATGATCGACTCGATGTCTATCTCATGCAGGGTGCGCCGACCCCCGGTTCTCAACGACCCGATCCCCCCCCGGCCAATGCCCTCTATCGCAACCTGGGCGAGGGGCGGTTCCAGGATGTCACAGCCAGGGCAGGCGTCGGGGATGAGGGGCAGGGCCAGGGCTGCACGGTTGGAGACGTGGATGGAGATGGCGACCTCGATCTCTACGTGGTCAATTTCGGAGCCAATCTCCTCTACCGGAACAATGGCGATGGGACCTTCACCGATATCACGCAGGTGGCGGGTGTCGGCGACTCGCAATGGGGCAGCAGTGCGGCTTTTGCCGATATCGACAGCGATGGGGACCTGGACCTCTACGTGGTTAATTACGTTGATTTTCGCTACGACAACCACAAGTACTGCGGCGACCGGTCGAGCAATTTGCAGTATTACTGTTCACCCAAAGCCTACAAGGCCGAACCGGACGTGATGTATCGAAACGACGGGAGCGGGCGCTTCACCGATGTCACTCGAGAGGCCGGGCTCTACAACGACAGGGAGGGGAAAGGGCTCGGTGTGGCCTTCGCTGATGTGGATGACGATGGTGATGTTGATATTTATGTTGCCAACGATTCGACCCGAAATTTTCTTTACCGCAACGATGGCAAAGGGCACTTTCGCGACGTGACCATGCTGGCCGGAGTGGGATTCTCGGAAGCCGGACGTCCCCAGGCCGGCATGGGGATCGGTTTTGGTGACTACGACAATGATCAGGCGCTGGATCTGGTGGTCACCAATCTCAGCAACCAGAGCAATGAGCTCTATCGAAATCTGGGAGGAGGGATCTTCATCGACCCGACCTTCCGCAGCGGCATCGGGGGGCCCAGCATGCTCTTCGTGGGTTTCGGAGTGGCCTGGCTGGACCTTGATGCAGACAGTGATCTTGACCTATTCGTGGCCAACGGGCATATCCTGGATAACGTCAGGGTGCTCTCCGACATCATGACCTATCCTCAGCGCAACCACATCTTTGAGAATCGAGGTGGTGGGCGCTTCCGTGAGGTCTCGGCCTCCGCAGGGCCGGGGCTTGCCATGGCCGAGGTCAGTCGCGGGCTGGCGGTGGGCGATCTGGACGGGGACGGCGACCTCGACCTGGTTCTCAACGGGAACGGGGCGCGGGCTGTCCTTCTCCTCAACGAAACCGATCCCGCCGGGAACTACCTGCGCCTGCGTCTGCGCCGGGAGACCGGGGACCGGTTCGCAGTGGGTGCAAGAGTCCTGCTGACGGCTGGCGGAGTGCGTCAGGTGCGGGAGGTGGTCACGGGCACTTCCTATCAGTCCCAGTCCGAATTGACCCTGCATTTCGGTCTGGGTTCGAGCACGTCCATCGAGACCCTCGAGGTCCGGTGGTCAACGGGGCGTCGTGAGAGGTTCACCGTCAGCGGTGTGAACAGGGTCCTGACCCTGACCGAGGGGACAGGAGATACACTGGAAGGGGAGAACTGAGCATGCGCCGCATCCGCCTTCGAATTCGCCTCAAACGTCCCGGCGCTCTGACAGGTACGGGCCGTGAGGGGCACCCCGAGCCCCCCGCGGACAACCTTCCGGGCAGGGAATTCCCCCCGGTTCCCGACGGTCGGGCTGTCCCCAGGCCGTCGGTCCCGCCGGGAGAACTGCCGCCCCGGGAGGGGCCTGCTGGCGCGGCGCCGACGCCGCGACGGCCGCAGGTCCGCGTCAGCCCGGCCATGGCTGAAGGCGAAGCCCGGATCCCGGACCCTGGTGCCGGGCAACCGTTCCGGCGCCCCGAGGATCCTTTTCAGCCAGTGCTGCCAAGTCTTGGCTCGCCGCAGACCGACCCGGCATCCGGAGGTGCTAAGAGAGACGCCTTCGAGGCGCCTGCACATCCGGGCGCCGTCAAGCCTGAGGAGACCCCTGAGCGGACCGCGGTCTCAGCCCCATCCTGTCCCGCCTGCGGCGAAGATCTTGCCGAGCGCCCCCATATGAAGACCGCCTGTCCCGCCTGCGGCAAGGGAATCCACGTGCGTGGCGGACAGAAGATCTTTCCCAACGGTCTGGTGCCGGATGATGAAGTTGAAGCGGTGGACCTCATGGAACGACTGGAGCCCCTGGGGATCACCCAGGAGATGTGTCTCAAGAGCCTGGAACGGGACAAGAACGGCCGTCCCCGCGCAGGCGCGCTCGCCGCTCTCCTGCGTGACCTGTGTGAAGAGCGGCTGCCTGAGTTGCTCCCGGCCACCCAGGTCCGGTTGCTGCATGAGATGGCCCGGGAGCGGCAGTGGCGCAGCGAGGACCCGCGGCCACTTCTGCGCAGGGCCCAGGTGATCCTGCTGCAGAAAATGCGAGATGCCGGGGTCACCCGCGTGCGCATGGCCTGCAGCGGCTCGGATTCCTGCCCGGCGTGCCGGGAACTGACCGGGCGCAGTCTCGCCATCGAAGATGCCCTGGCCCAGCAGATGCTGCCTAACGCCGATTGCAGGCATCCAGGCGGACTCTGCAGGTGCCGCTACACCAAGGCCGAGAACGAGGCCGATGCCGCCGGCGGATCTCAGGCGCGCTAGAATACAATGCCCTCATCGGTCGGGGCGTAGCGCAGCCCGGTAGCGCACCTGCTTTGGGAGCAGGGGGTCGCGTGTTCAAATCACGCCGCCCCGACCAACTCCTTCAACAACTTACGCCGATTCCGCAGCCTCCAGGGCGGGGCTGTCGGCCGGCGCGTCATGAGTTGCGCCACTGCCTGCCTCAGAGTAGGCCAAACCCTTGGACATCTGATCCCGCAGGTAGGTGGGGGACAGGTGCATGTAGCGTGCAGTGGTGGTGGGGCTGGTGTGGCCCATGAACTGCTGAATCGCCGGCTGATCTACTCCGGCCATCGCCAGGCGTGATCCGAAGGTGTGCCGCAAAATTTTCCACGGCTGAGGCTTGGTGATGCCGGCCCTGGCCCT
>JAPUKF010000033.1 GCA_027295805.1 Acidobacteriota bacterium
CTCGGGCAGGCCCTTGGGTGTCACGTCGGTCCAGCTCCCACCACCGTCTCTGGTGAGGTGCAGCAGACCATCGTCGGAGCCGGTCCAGATCAATCCCTCCTGCAAGGGCGATTCAACGGCGGCGAAAATCGTGGCGTAGTACTCGACGCCGGTGTTGTCCCTGGTGATGGGGCCGCCTGAGGCGGCTTGCCTGCTCTTGTCGTTGCGTGTCAGATCGGGGCTGATGGCCTGCCAGGACTGTCCCTCGTCGGTGGTCTTGAACAGCACATCGGCCGCGGCATAAAGCACGTCCTTGTCGTGGGGGGAAAAGAACAAAGGGAAGTTCCACTGGAACCGGTAGCGCAGTTCAGCCGCTCCCCAGCCCATGGGATTGACGGGCCAGATGTTGACCGCCCGCACCTGGTGGTTGGCGTGATTCACGCGGGTGAGAAAGCCGCCATAGCTGCCGCCGTAGACGATTTCGGGGTTGTCGGGTTTGATGGCGATGTGCCCGCTCTCGCCGCCGGCGGTGGGCTCCCAGTCCCGGACGCCGATGGAGCCCCCCGGCGCCCGATGCAGGATGCGCACGGTGCTGTTGTCCTGCTGAGCTCCATAGATACGGTACGGGAAGTGGTTGTCGGTGGTCACCCGGTAAAACTGGGCAGTGGGCTGGTTGTTCTGGGGTGACCAGGTCTTGCCGCCATCAAAACTGACATTGGCGCCGCCATCGTTTGACTCGATCATGCGCAAAGGGTCGTCGGGAGCTATCCAGAGGTCATGGTTATCACCATGAGGCACATCGATGGCGGTGAAAGTCTTGCCGCCGTCTTTGCTGCGCTGGAAGCGGACATTGAGGACGTAGACCGTCTCGGTGTCCGCCGGGTCGGCCACCACCCGGCTGTAGTACCAGGCCCGCTGGCGCAGCTTGCGTTCGCTGTTGGTGCGTGTCCATGTCTCGCCGGCGTCTCGGGAGCGGAAGACACCGCCTTCTTGAGCCTCCACAATGGCGTAGAGATTGTCCGGATCGGTGCGCGAGACACTGATGCCGGAAATGCCCCATGTCCCTTCCGGCAGGCCCTCATTGCCGGTCAACTCTTCCCATGTGTCGCCCCCATCAATCGATTTCCAGAGACCCGAACCGGGGCCGCCGGAAGACAGACTGTATGGGGTGCGCTGCACATTCCAGAGGCTGGCGTAGAGAATGCGCGGGTTGGTGGGGTCCATGGCCAGGTCCACCGCGCCGGCTTCCGCGCCGGCAAACAGGATCTTTTCCCAGTTTTCGCCGCCGTCCCGGCTGCGGTAGATGCCGCGCATGGTGTTGGCTGCGAACAGGTGGCCCAGGACCGCGGCATAGACGAGATCGGGGTTTCTGGGATGAATGCGAATGCGTGGAATATGGCGCGAGTCCTTCAGACCCTTGAAGGTCCAGGTTCGCCCCGCATCGGTTGATTTCCACATGCCGTCGCCGTGGCTGACGTTGCCGCGAATCGTCTTTTCGCCACCACCGGCATAGAGGACATTCGGATCCCACTGGCTGACGGCCACCGCGCCAATGGAGCCGCCGAAGAAGCCGTCCGAGACCGGTTTCCAGGTGCCGCCGGCATCGGTGGTCTTCCAGACTCCGCCACCGGTTGCGCCGAAATAATAGGTCTGGGAGTCATCGGGAATGCCGGCAACGGCCGCCGAGCGGCCGCCGCGGAAGGGACCGATCTCACGCCACTCCATGGCCTGCAGATCGGGGTCACGGGCGGGAGTGGATGCCGCCGTCGGGGCGGAGGAGAGTGCCAGAAGGGCGGTGCAGACCAATCCCAGCCGTAGGGCGGGAAGGGAAGCACGTATCAGGGATGCATGGATCAGAGAGTAGGACGCGGACACCGGACCCCTCCACCTGTGGTCCCCGAGCTAGGAGGCAACCTGCCCGCCGGGACCATGGCCGGGCGGCCGCGAGGATTCAACTGCCGGTGAATTTGGGAGCGCGCTTCTCCCGATTGGCGGCCATGCCCTCGGCAGAATCGGAGGAGCGGAAGAGACGTGACTGAAGTTCCCTTTCCAGGGCGAGCCCTTCGCTGAAGCCCATCTCCGCACCACTCACCACGGCTCGTTTGATGGCGCCGACGGCCAGGGATGCGCCGTGGGGAGGCGTGAATCTTCTGGCGTATTCGAGCACCTCTTCTTGAAAGTTCTCAGCAGGCAGAATCTCATGGATCAAGCCGAAAGCCGCCGCCTCCTGGAAGTTGTAGAGCCGCCCGGTCACCATCATCTCAAGCGCCCGTGAACGCCCCACGTTGCGCAGGAGGCGCTGGGTGCCGCCGGTGCCGGGCAGGACGCCCAGCTTGACCTCCGGAAGGCCGATCTTGCCGCCGTCCCGGCGCGCCACCCGCAGGTCTGCGGCGAGAGCCACTTCCAGGCCCCCGCCCACGCAGTGCCCGTTGAGAGCGGCGATGACCAGCTTGGGTGTCTGCTCCAGGCGGTTCAGGGTCTCGTTGGCATGCAGGCAGAAATTGTCCTTGAACCTGGGCTCCATGCGCTGTAACTCGGCGATGTTGGCGCCGGCGCAGAACATCTTCTCGCCGGCCCCGGCCAGCAGCAGGACATGAATGTCATCAGCGAAGCGGGCCTTGAGGATGGCCTCGTCCAGGGCACGCATCATGGCGTGGGTGTAGGCGTTGGCCGGCGGGTCGGTGAGAGTTATACGGGCGATCCCATCCACGGCCTGGTAGGTGACCAGACTGGCGTCGTTCATGCGCTTCCCGTTGTTGACGGCCGCTTCTCCAGGGGTACGTAGTCTCGCTGCCGGGCGCCCAGGTAAACCTGGCGGGGTCGGGCGATCTTCTGGTCGGAGTCGGTGAGCATCTCCTGCCACTGGGCGATCCAGCCCACGGTTCGCCCGATGGCGAAAAGAACCGGGAACATGTCCACCGGGAACCCCATGGCCTGATAGATCAGTCCCGAGTAGAAATCAACATTGGGGTAGAGCTTGCGCTTGATGAAGTACTCATCCTCCAGGGCGATCTTCTCCAGCTCCAGGGCGATATCCAGGAGGGAATTGCGGCCGGTTACTTCGAACACCTGATCGGCGATCCGCTTGATGATGCGAGCCCGGGGGTCGTAGTTCTTGTAGACCCGGTGTCCAAAGCCCATGAGACGTGTCTCGCCGGCCTTCACGCGCCGAATGAAGTCGGGTACCCTCTCCAGGTTGCCGATGCTGGACAGCATGCGCAGGACTGCCTCGTTGGCGCCGCCGTGGAGTGGCCCGTACAGGGCCGCTGCCGCTGCCGCGATGCTCACGTAGGGGTCGGCCTGGCTGGATCCGACGCTGCGCATGGCATTGGTCGAGCAGTTCTGCTCATGGTCGGCGTGCAGGATGAAGAGGACGTCCAGAGCATGCTCCAGGACGGGATCGGGCCTGTAGGAAGACTCGGTCATGCGGAAGAGCATGCGCAGAAAGTTGCCGGTGTAGCTCAGG
>JAPUKF010000330.1 GCA_027295805.1 Acidobacteriota bacterium
GCAAGGAAGGACTGGGCTCGGCCTCGCCGGCCCAGGCGGTCACCGGCGAGACACCCGCGGCCTGTGGCCAGGCCCTGTCAGGCGGCGTTGCCCTCCTGGAGCATGCCGACAGCCGTCATCTAGGTAGACTCACCCGCATCCTGGGCCAGGAACTGGCCGCGGCGCCGGCAGCGCAGGCCGCCCTGGACATGGCACTGTACGATCTCTTCGCCCGCCGCCTGGGTATCCCCCTGGCAGACTTCCTGGGGCGCTGCCATGACGCCCTGCCCACCTCCATCACCATCGGTATCAAGCCGGCGGCTGAAACCCTCGCCGAGGCCGACGAATACATACGCCGCGGCTTCACTCACCTGAAAGTGAAACTGGGCCACGACTTCGAGGATGATCAGGATCGTCTGCGCCAACTGCGTCAGACGGTCGGCCGTTCGATTCGCATCCGCGTGGACGCCAACCAGGGTTACTCACTTGCCCAGACACAGCGCTTCGGAGCGACCCTCCGCGACCTGGATATCGAGTTCATGGAGCAGCCGTTGCCCAGGGCGGCCGTCGCTGAGATGCGCACCCTGCCTGACGACCTGCGGACGCTGGTGGCAGCCGACGAAAGCCTGCAGAGCCCCGCCGACGCCATGACCCTGGCGGCGAAGCCTGCGGCCTGCGGGATTTTCAATATCAAACTGATGAAATGCGGAGGCATCACGCCGGCTCTGGAGATCGCTGTCATGGCGGCGGCCGCCGGCCTGGACCTTATGTGGGGCTGCATGGACGAGAGCGTTATCAGCATCAGCGCCGCCCTGCACACGGCCTTCGCCTGTCCCGCCACCCGTTACCTGGATCTGGACGGCAGCCTGGACCTCGCGGAAGACGCTGCTCGCGGCGGCTTCATCCTGAAGGACGGGAGGCTGCACATCCCCGACGCCCCGGGCCTGGGCGTCGAACTGGTGGCCCCATAGGCCTGATGGGAGCCGCTTGACCCTGTCGGGCCGGAGACCGAAATTGCCTTTCATGAGGAGAAGGGATCCATGAGCAAACCGCGAGAGGAGGAACCGGCCCTGCGTGTCCTGGGGCAGAACATCCCCGGGCAGGACGAGATTCTCACTCCCGAAGCCTGCGCGTTCATCGCCGGCCTCTGCCGCTCCTTCGCGCCGCGGGTGGAGGAACTCCTGCAGCTACGGCGTGAAAAACAGGCTGTCTGGGATGCCGGGGAGTCGCTGGATTTTCTCCCGGAGACCCGGGAACTGCGTGCCGCCCCCTGGGCCGTGGACCCTCTGCCCGGCGACCTCCAGGATCGCCGCGTGGAAATCACCGGTCCGGTGGATCGCAAAATGATCATCAATGCTCTCAACTCACCGGCCAACGTCTTCATGGCCGACTTCGAGGACTCCAACTCTCCCACCTGGTCCAACGTCATCCAGGGACAGGTCAACTTGCGCGACGCGGTGGCGGGCACCATCCGCTTCGAGGATCCGGTCCGGGGCAAGGAATACAAACTGGCCCAACAGACAGCCGTCCTCATGGTGCGGCCCCGGGGCTGGCACCTGGTGGAACGCCACATGGAAGCCCATGGCCGCCCCGTACCGGCCAGCCTGGTCGATTTCGGCCTTTACTTCTTTCACAACGCACGCCCTCTGCTGGCCGGGGAAACCGGCCCTTACTTCTACCTCCCCAAGCTGCAGAGCCACCTGGAAGCCCGCCTGTGGAACGACGTATTCGTGCACGCCCAGGAGGCCCTGGGCGTCCCCCAGAGCACCATCAAGGCCACGGTTCTCATCGAGACGCTGCCCGCGGCGTTCGAGATGGATGAGATTCTTCACGAACTCCGCCATCATTCGGCCGGCTTGAATTGCGGCCGCTGGGACTACATCTTCAGTTACATCAAGACCTTGCGCGCCCACGCCGCCAATGTTCTGCCGGACAGGGCCCAGGTCACCATGGAGCAACCGTTCATGGGGGCCTATACCCAGCTTCTCATCCGCACCTGCCACCGCAGGGAAGTCCACGCCATGGGCGGCATGGCAGCTCAGATACCGATCCGAGGGGATGAGAAGGCCAACGAGCAGGCCATGGCCATGGTACGCGCCGACAAACTACGCGAAGTCAAAAGCGGCCATGACGGCACCTGGGTTGCCCATCCGGGCCTGGTGCCGGTGGCCCGTGAAATCTTCGATGCCCATCTCTCCATGCCCAACCAGATTGACCGTCTCCGCGATGACGTCAAGACCACCGCCGCGGATCTTCTCGAGGTGCCCAAGGGCACCCGCACCGAACATGGCCTGCGCTGGAACATCAACGTCGGTATTCGTTATCTGGCGTCGTGGCTCGACGGCAATGGCTGCGTTCCTCTTTACAACCTCATGGAAGATGCAGCCACTGCCGAGATCTCCCGCACCCAGATCTGGCAGTGGATCCATCATGGTGCACACCTTGAAGACGGCCGCCAGGTGACCGCCGATCTCTTTCGCCAGACCCTGGCGGAGGAGATGGACCGTGTCCGCCAGCAGGTGGGAGAAGAAGTGTTCGCCGCAGGCCGTTTCACCACCGCTCGGGATCTGTTCGAGCGTTTGTCTCTTGCCGACATGCTGGATGATTTTCTAACCTTGCCTGCCTATGAGATGCTGGAGGACGGATCGTGACCTCACCCCCTGATGATTCATCGCCCACCGGAAACGATTGGAAAAACGACCCCCGCTGGGCGGGGATCAGCCGCCCCTACAGTCCCGAGGATGTCCAGAAACTGCGGGGCTCCCTGCTCGTCAAGTACACACTGGCCAACCGCGGCGCCCGGCGTCTCTGGGATCAGCTCAGCAGCGCCAAGCACGTCGCCGCCCTGGGTGCCGTCACCGGCAACCAGGCCATGCAGATGGTGCGTGCCGGCCTCAAGGCGATTTACTGCAGCGGCTGGCAGGTGGCCGCCGATGCCAACCTGGCCGGCCAGACCTACCCCGACCAGAGCCTCTACCCCGTCAACAGCGTGCCCATGCTGGTGGCCCGTCTCAACAAAGCCCTGCAGCGCGCCGACCAGGTGGAGCACGCCGCAGGCAAGGTGCAGCGCGACTGGTTCGCTCCCATCGTCGCCGATGCAGAAGCCGGTTTCGGCGGACCCCTCAACGCCTTTGAGCTCATGAAGTCCATGATCGAAGCAGGCGCCGCCGGAGTCCACTTCGAGGACCAGCTCAGTTCGGAAAAGAAGTGCGGCCACATGGGTGGGAAGGTCCTTCTTCCCACCAGCCATTTCATCCGTACCCTGGTGGCGGCGCGCCTGGCGGCCGACATCCTGGATGTCCCCAGCGTTCTCATTGCCCGCACCGACGCCAACAGCGCCCGCCTGCTCACCACCGACGTGGATGCGCGGGATCAGCCGTTCCTCAAGGGTGAACGCACCCCTGAAGGGTTCTTCCAGATCCATGGCGGCATGGACATGGCCATCGCCCGGGGACTGGCATACGCCCCCTATGCCGACCTTCTGTGGTGCGAGACCGCCCACCCGGATCTGGATGAAGCCCGCCGCTTTGCCGACGGTATTCATGAACGCTTTCCCGGCAAGATGCTGGCCTATAACTGCTCGCCCTCCTTCAACTGGAAGGCCAACCTGGACGAAGCCGCCATCGCCAGTTTCCAGGACGACCTGGCGGACATGGGGTACCGCTTTCAGTTTGTGACCCTGGCCGGGTTTCACGCCCTCAACATGTCCATGTTCCGCCTGGCCCGCGATTATGACGACAAGGCCATGAGCGCTTACGCCGATCTACAGGAAACCGAGTTCGCCGCTGTCAACGAGGGCTACTCCGCCGTCCGCCACCAGCACGAAGTGGGCACCGGCTACTTCGACGAGGTGACCCGCCTCATCGCCGGCAAGCTGATCTCCACCCTGGCCCTGGAAGACTCCACCGAGAGCAAGCAATTCTGAACATTCAACGGTATCCTTGGAGGGATGGTGAACTCCCTCTATACAGGATCTGATGCCGGCCCGCCGGGATCTCCTCAAGCCCGGCCTCACCGCTTGCGGCTGCTGCTCCCGCTCTTCTTGACCGTCGTGGCCCTCCTTGGCGGAACGGCACAGGTCAGCCTGGCAGGCGCAGGGAGCCGCCCCAATATCATCCTGGTGGTCGCAGACACTCTGCGCGCCGACCACCTGGGAACCTATGGCTACTTCAGGCCGACAACGCCCCATCTGGACCATCTTGCCACCGAGTCCGTTCTCTTCGAAAACGCATTCACCGTCATGCCCCACACCCTGCCGGCGCACCTGGCCCTGTTCACCTCCCGCTACCCGCGTGAGATGGGTGTCCTCATGAACGGGCAAACGTACGCTGGCCAGTTCCCCACCCTTGCCCAGCACCTGCAAGAGGCTGGCTACAACACCGCGGCGTTTGTTTCGAGTCTGGCGGTCAAGGGCAAGTTCGGCCTCGACCGTGGATTCGACATCTACGTGGACTCCACCCACCACAAGCCGCCGGGAACCGTGGCCCTGACATCCTTCAGGGACTGGCTGGGTAGCAGGCAGGAGCAGCCCTTCTTCGCCTGGATCCACCTGATGGAGCCGCATGTTCCCTACGCCCCACCTCGGGACCTGGCCAACCGCTTCAGGAGCGATGCAGGACTGCGAGCCTGGGTCCAGAGGAAAGGCATCGCGCCCGCTCCCACATGGGGCGCCACCATCGACAAGATCGTCGTGACGCAGCGCAAGACACCGGCTCGTTCGACGCCGTTTCTCAATAATCTCAATCTCTATGATGCCGAGACACTCTCCGTCGACCAGGTGATTGGCGAGCTCATGGCTGCCCTCAAGGCCAGGGATCTCGACCAGGACTCGCTCATCATGATCCTCTCCGACCATGGTGAGGGGCTGGGGCAGCACGGTTATTACTTCCACGGTCTCTACCTTTACGAAGAGCAGCTTCAGATCCCTCTCCTGATCCGCCTGCCCGGCGGCCGGCACGCTGGCCGGAGGATTGCCGAACCTGTCTCCCTGCTGGATATCCTGCCCACGGTGAGCAGCCTGCTGGACCTGAAACCGGGTGACGGCCTGCGCGGGCGCAACCTGCTCCCTCTCATGGCCGGGAAGCAGGCAGGAGAGTTCAACCGCCGACCCCTGTTCGCCGAATCACGCGAGTATCCACCTCGCCGGGCCCTGAGTCCGGAACACTGGACCAGCGTGCGGCGCTTTTCGGTCCGTGATGGGAGCTGGAAACTGATCCGCGCCACATCCGGCGAGGCAGAGCTTTACGATCTCGCCGCCGATCAGAATGAGTTGGCGGACCTGCACGAGGAGAACCCCGCCGTGGCACGCCGCCTCGGCCGCGTCCTGGACAAGTGGCTGGCGAAGATCCCCAAGGGTGAAGCGGCCGGTACGGATAACCTCACCGACGAGGATCGCCGCCGCCTCAAGTCCCTGGGCTACGTGGGCGGTCAGCCCTGAGGGGTCGGGGTACTGAGGGATCTCACGGCAGGCGAAACGACGCGAGAATCTTCTCCTGCACCGGGTCGAGATCTGTCGCCGTACGAAATTCCAGGCCCAGGAAGCGATCTCCAACCGGCACCACGTAGGCGATGGTGTGGGTGGCAAACGGCCCGTCCCAGTGGACATAGGTGTATTTCTCCCCGGCCATCCCATCCAGCGTGATGGCGCCGGCGGCCTGATGGCCAAACCAGGCGCCGTTGCGCCGTCCATCCTCCTCGGTGGTCAGGCGCACCAGCACCGGCACACGGCAGTTGTAACGCAGAAAGACCGAGTCACCTTCCTCATCAGGACGCAAGGCAGTGGGCAGCCTGAGGCTGTAGCCGGCCCGGGAATGGGTGTAGTCCACCCAGGAGAGAGTCTCCGGGTCCAGGTCCCGGGTGGACTCTCCGGCACAGCAGGCGGCGGTCAGACTCAAGGCGGTGGCCAGAAAGAGGCGCCGGGCCATATCACTCATGTCTCATCTCCTCGGCGCCGGTCACGCCCCGGGAGCCTCGTCCCGCTGGCGCCGGCGCCATCACGAAGAACCGTACGCCCCATGGAACAGGAAGAAATGAGCGAACTGTGAGCAGTTCCTCACATGTCCTCTCACTCCCTGGTGTCAAAGCGCCGGCGGCTGACCAGGAGGAGATGCCCCTGCCAGCGCAGCTTGCGGAATCCAAGCAGGTGCAACACCTGCAGAGGCAGGAGTCTTGCGACGCGGGTATTCACCACCAGGGTCTCTGGCCACTCCGGATGGCAGTGCACTCCCGGCAGCCAGTGCACCAGTCCCGGCAGGCCGCTCCTGCGCAGCAGGGCCGAGAGCCTCAGCCAGAAAGGGTGGATCTTCCGGACCAGGAAGAAGCCGTCACTCCCCTGGGCCTGGTAGAGGGGCAAGAGCATGCGGGAGCGCCGCCGGCTGATGACCGGCCCCTTCTTGTCCCGGGCCACGACCTGTCCGGCGAAGACAGGATCAAAGTTGCGATAACCAGGTGCCATGACAAAGCCATCGTCCGGGGTCACCGGATGCCGCCGGTCCACCGCCATGATGGGCGGGATACCGGGGGTGGCTGCCCGCAATCTCCCGCGCAGGGACGCGGCGTCGGGAAGATCCTTCTCATCCATGTGCCCGGCCGCCGCCAGGGCCAGCCACAGAACCGCTTCATGATGATCCACCGACTCGGGGGCATGATGCCGGCCCGCCTCGATGCCCACGGTGACATGCCCGAGATTGTTCACGTACTCCAGCAGGGCGCCGTCGATCTGCTCTTCCAGGCCCAGCACCACCGGCAGCCCCAGCTTGAGGGCGAAGGCACGGTTTCGCAGGGTATCCCCCACGGTGACGAAGGGCGGACCGTCGGCCGAACTGGTGTGCAGGTCCATGAAGTAGACAGGACCCTGCGCCGTCTCCAGTTCCCGGAGGAGCGCGGCCAGCAGTTCCCGCTGTTCCCGCTCTTCCACGGCTGATGTCCCGGACGCCGTCCCCGCCGGGGCGGTCAGTTTCGCCACCCGTTGCGGCAGCCACTGTCGGTTCAGATCGAGATCGATAAACCGCTGGTCCAGGGCCAGGGCGGCCAGGTTGCCCACCAGAGCGACAAATCGACCCCGAAAAGGCCGGTCCTCCAGGGCCAGCTTATCCAGGACCCGCCTGGCTGCGAGAACTCCCGAGTACTCGTTGCCGTGAATACCGCCCACCACCAGCAACAGCGGGCCCCCATTCCGGCCCTCATGCGCACCGAGGGACCGGCAGCCTGGAACACGCCGATGCTGCGCCATGGAAGGAGTGGAGTTCATGAGTGGTCTGGGTGATCCTGGCAGCAGGACGCGGCCGCGCGGGCACGGACCCGCTCAGGGCTCTATTCCCGCAGTTTCTCGCAGATTAATTCTCGTGTGATCACCATGAAGTCGTGTTCCGTGAGAATCCCCACCAGGCGGCCATCCTTGACCACCGGCAGGCAACCGATCTTGCGCTCCCGCATCAACTCGATGGCCGCGACCGTCTCGGTCTCGGGAGTCACCGTCAGCAGGTCGGTCTTCATGATCTCAGCAACAGGCAGGGAGGGTCCACCTTCACCGCGCCGGTCTTTGGCGAGCATGCGCAGCAGGGATCGATACGAGACCAATCCCACCAGGTGGTGCTTCTCGTCCTCCACCGGCACGTGGCGGATATTCTCCCAGTCCATCATGTTGGCCACCAGGTCCACCGTGTCTTCCCCATGCACGGTGTACAAGTTGGTGGTCATGTACTGCTCCACGCGCACGTAATGCTGCTTCCAGCCCCCCGCCTCGGAAATTCCCGTCGGCTGCCAGCGGGAGACCGGTTCCCCGCTGGCCTGGCGTGACACCAACCCCCGGCTCAGGGCACCGAGACGTTCGCTGGCAGTGCCTGCGGTTTTCATGCCGGCCAGAGATTGCAACATCCAGCGGGCGCCGGTGCGACCGGTTTCCACCCGCTGGCGGATGATATCCAGGTAGAGATCCGCATCGCCCGCGTCGATGCCGGCGGCGGCCAGACCTTCCCGGGCGAGAGGCAGAAGCTCATTCCGCACCAGGTCCTGGGCCGGGACGGTGTCTCCACCCAGCCAGGTGAACTGGGCGGAGAGTCCGTTGCGCGCCGCGGCCATGAAATTCTCCTTGGCGTCGCCGAACTCCAGGCGCGCGGCGAAATCGATGTCGTCTTTCTCGGCCCAGGCCATGAGACCCAGCCAGAAAGCGGCATTGGCGATCTCGTCACGGGGGGTGGGGCCGGCAGGCAGGAGACGGTTTTCGATGCGCAACGTGGCACGGCCTTCATTGATGCCGTAACAGGCCCGGTTCCAGTGCCAGATGGTGCTGTTGTGCAGGCTTAGGGCCTGCAGACGGGGTATCTTGCCTGCCGCCAGGAGGGCGAAAGGGTCCTCGTCAAGCTCCTGCCCGACGATGACGCGGAAGCGGGTGATGTCCTGCTTGAAAAGGTTGGTCACGGACCCCTGCGCCCAGCCATCGCCGAAGCTGACCCGCGACGGCGCCTGGCGCAGGGCCTGGTCCTTGTGGCGATAATCCACCGCCTGCTGGAAGAGGGCGATGCGCGTCTCCTGCCACAGGCGCTTGCCGAAGAGCAGTGGCGAATTCACCGCCGCCGCCAGGACCGGGGCCGAGAAGGCCTGAGCTGCATTGTAGAGGCGATGGAAGCCGTGAGGTGATACCTGCAGATGCACCTGGAAGCTGGCGTTGCAAGCTTCCAGCATCACCGAATCATGGATGACACTGAGTTCGTCCACTCCCTTGATGCGGTACTGCATGGGCTCACCGCGCATGGCGGCTGTGGCCTTGTCCAGGGCCGCGTAACGAGGTAGAGGCGTCATGTTATGCAGGCCCATGTCCGACTTGCGCAGCGAAGGCAGGATGCCTGCCAGCACCACGTCCGCATGGGAAGCGGCCGCCACCGTGCGCAACCGGGCCAGGAACTCTTCCAGTTGACGCTCCAGATCCGAAAGGGCGGAGCCTGAGAAGAGGAGTGGATCCAGGTTGATTTCCAGGTTGAAGCGGGCCAGCTCGGTGGCAAAGTGCGGGTCGTCAAGGGCGCGCAGCACTTCCATGGCGGCAGGCTGAGGACGGCCACCGGCATCCACAAGGAAGAGTTCCTGCTCGGCTCCGATGCGCCGGTTGCCGGTCTCCACGAGACCGTCCTCCAGCATCTTCTCCAGGGCATACAGGTCGTCCAGGAGGCGCTTCAGGAAGCGGCGCCATGGCTCGCCCGATGGCTTATCGCCCACATCGTGGATTCCCATGCCCTTGGCTTCCCCCAGGCTGTCATTCTAGCCCAGGCCGCGCACTCAGCGCGGCCGGCGCGTCAGACCGTACCCCAGCCCGGTGCCGAACAACAGGCCCTCGTACAGGGCCTGGACCAGGTAGGTCCCGCGGCCTGGAGCGGATTCCCCCAGGAGATCAGCCAGCGGCTGCAGGGGCAATCCGGCGCCGGGAATCTGTGCAGCGATTCGATCGAGGCTTGCCCCGGCCATGCGTCCTCCCGCCAGCACCAGCAGGCCGGCACCGAGAGCCGTGAACAGGCCGGTGACCAGCGCGACCCGCCACCTTGCGGCACCCCGAGGCGTCGCCATGCCTCCTTCCCGCAGGCCCGACGTGGCCACGGCGTACCCGAGGGCCGCCGCGGCTCCCAGCGCCAGCCCCTCGGCGGTGCCTCCCACACCGGCCAGGCTGCGACCGAACATCTCCTCGAGAGTCAGGCGGCCGATCGTCACGGCCACCCAGCCTGTGACCCCTCCCGCCAGAGTGCCGGCAAAGAGCAGAGCCGCGCTGCGATGCAGCCGGGAAAGGGCTTCCGCCGCCGCCAGCCCCGCTCCCACACCCGCCGCGCCCACGCCGCCGATGACGGCGCCCATGGCGGCATC
>JAPUKF010000331.1 GCA_027295805.1 Acidobacteriota bacterium
GGTGAGTGGCCAGTCCATGAGGCCGGGGAATGCAAGACGCCTGCCTGCAGAGGAGCAACGTCAACTAACTGAGGCTCAAGGGCTTAGGGGGAATAGCCTGGCTGGGAGGTGTCCGCCGGGGAGCACGCCGTGGGACACCTGTCCCAGGATGAAAACCACAATCTCCGCACCATCATGGATCGCCTGCTACCGTGCAGCTAGAGTGACCGCATGGCGAGAAAGTCGGCCACCCACAGCCTTGAACCCCTCATGCGGCCGCGCTCCGTGGCGGTGGTCGGAGCTTCGCGCAAGAAGGTCTCCATCGGTCGGGAGATCCTGCGCAATCTCGTCGCCGGGGGCTTCACGGGTCCGGTTTTTCCGGTGAACACTGCGGCCGATTCGGTCTATTCAATGAAGGCTTATCGCTCGGTGGAAGCCATCCCGGATCCGGTGGACCTGGCCGTCATCGTGGTGCCCAAGCAGCATGTTCTCAAGGTTGTGCGTTCCTGCGGGCGCAAGAAAGTCAAGGCCCTGGTGGTGATCACCGCGGGCTTCAGGGAGAGTGGTGAGGAAGGAGCGGCGCGGGAAAAGGCCCTGGCGGCGGCCCTGAAGCGTTATGGCATGCGCATGGTCGGTCCCAACTGCATGGGGATCATCAACACGGAGCCCGGAATTCGACTCAATGCCTCTTTCGCCAACGCCCGTCCGGTTCCCGGGAAGATCGGTTTTCTTTCCCAGAGCGGGGCCCTGGGGGAAGCGATTCTTTCCACGGCGGCCGAACTGGACCTGGGGCTGGCCCAGTTCGTGTCTCTGGGCAACAAGACCAACGTCTCGGGCAATGACCTCCTGGAATACTGGGAGAACGATCCGGACATTGAGTTGATTCTCATGTATCTGGAGTCGTTCGGCAGTCCCCGCCGGTTCACCCCCCTGGCCCGCCGGATTACCCGGACCAAACCGATTCTTGTGGTCAAGAGCGGGCGCACCGCCGCCGGCGCCCGGGCCGCGGTCTCCCACACCGGCGCCCTGACCGGAACGGAGATTGCCACCGACACCCTTCTCCGCCAGTGCGGTGTCATACGTGTCGACACCATGCAGGAGATGTTCACCCTGGCCATGGCATTCGCCCACCAGCCCATGCCGTCGGGAAACCGGGTGGCCGTGGTGACCAACGCCGGCGGCCCCGGAATCCTGGCCACCGATGCCCTCATCGGGGCCGGAGTCCAGCTGGCCTCGTTCAGTGCGGCCACGCGGAGCAGGTTGCGCAAGGCGCTGCCACCGGAGGCGTCCGGTGAGAACCCTGTGGACATGATTGCCTCTGCTGACGGTGATCGCTACTCGGCCGTGCTGGGACCGGTGCTGGCTGATCGCGGCGTGGATGCGGCCCTGGTCATCTTCGTGACGCCGGTCTACATCGATGCCTTGAAGGTGGCAGAGGCCATTGTGGCCGCGGCTGCCCGGACCCGCAAGACTGTCTTGACCTGTTTCATGGGCAAGACGCACTCCAGTGAGGCTGTTGCCCATCTGAAAGAGAACAGTATTCCGGTTTACTCGTTCCCCGAGAATGCCTGCCGGGCTCTGACCGCCATGATCCAGCATCAGGAGTACCTGGAACGACCCGGCGGGAAAGTCACGCGCTTCCGGATCAAGAAGGGTGCCGCCGCCATTCTGCGCGGGGCGCGCAAGCAGAGGAGGGAACTCCTCACCTTCAACGAAGCCCGGGCACTCATCGATGCCTACGGTTTGCCGCTGGTTCCCACGCGGGAGGTCACGGATGCCGGCACCGCGCTGACTGCCGCCCGGGAACTGGGATATCCAGTGGTCCTCAAGGCATCATCGGCCCGCTTCCCCCATAAGACCGAGGTGGGAGCCGTGCGCCTGGACTTGCGCACCGGTGATGAAGTTGCCTCGGCCTTCGAAGCCATGGCGCCCCGTCTGCGCCGGCGGGATCCCGCGGTTCGTTTCCACGTCCAGTCCATGGTGCGCGGCGGCGTTGAAGTGATCCTGGGTGCCGTGACCGATCCGGCCTATGGGCCGATTCTCATGTTCGGCCTGGGCGGCACCGAGGTGGAGGTTCTTCGGGATGTGGCCTACGCTCTCTGCCCGGTGACCGACAAGGAAGCTCAGCGGCTCATCCGCACCATCCGGGGTGCCGCCCTTCTCACGGGTTTCCGCGGATCCGAGCCTGTCGATCTGGATGCCCTGGCCCGGTGGATTGGCCGCCTCTCCCAGCTACTCATCGAACACCCCGAGATCCAGGAAGTCGATCTCAACCCCATCATTGTCAATCCCCGGGGCCGCCCGGCAGGGGTTGTGGACGCACGCATCCGGGTCGAGCTGCCGGGCGACTGAGCACGCCGGTCCCCGCCGCTGCCGTCGTTTGACAGCGGTTTCTGTTGCGTGAAAGGATCCGTCTCCGGCCCTTTCCCCAGGAGGTCAAGTTGCACCTCAAGATCCATGCTACGACGGTTCTTTGTGTCCGCGGCAGAGACAAGATCGCGATGGCCTCCGACGGCCAGGTCACCCTGGGTGAAGCCATCATGAAGCACGGCGGCCGCAAGGTCCGTCGCCTGCGAGAGGGCACTGTCCTGGCCGGTTTTGCCGGGGGAGCGGCGGATGGTTTCGCTCTTTTCTCCCGTTTCGAAGAGAAACTGGACGAGTACCGGGGCAATTTCGAACGCTCAGCGGTGGAGCTGGTCAAAGACTGGCGGACGGATCGCGCTCTCAGGCACCTGGAGGCCCTGCTGGTGGTGGCCGATGAGAAGCGGGTCTTCATCCTCTCTGGAACCGGAGATCTCATCGAGCCCGACGACGGTATCGCCACCATTGGGTCCGGCGGCCCCATGGCCCTGGCCGCGGCTCGGGCCCTGGTGGCCCACACCAGCCTGGAACCCGGCCAGGTGGCCCGCGAGTCGCTGCTCATCGCCGCCGGTATCGATATTTATACGAACGCCGAGATCACTCTCGAGGAGCTGGACGCGTGGTCTACTACATGACGGGAGAAGTTGTGGCCCCGCGGCCCGAACGCGATCTGACTCCCAAGGTCATTGTCGCCGAGCTGGATCGCTACATCGTGGGCCAGGAAAAGGCCAAGCGCGCCGTGGCCATCGCCCTGCGCAATCGCATGCGCCGCATGAAGCTTGAGCCGGAGATGGCCGAGGAAGTCGCACCCAAGAACATCATCATGATGGGCAGGACCGGTGTCGGCAAGACCGAAATCGCCCGGCGTCTGGCACGGCTCGCCGGCTCACCTTTCATCAAGGTCGAGGCCAGCAAATATACCGAGGTCGGCTACGTGGGGCGCGACGTGGAGTCCATGGTCCGGGATCTGACCGATATCGCCATCGAGATGGTGCGCAAGGAACACCGGGATGCGGTTCATGAGTCCACCGTGACGGCGGTCGAGGAGCGCCTGCTGGATCTCCTGCTTCCCAGGCCCCCCAGGCGGATGCCCACCGGGGATGCGGTTCGCGATCGGGAGGCTGATGAGCGCCTGCGCCGCTATGAAGAGAGCCGGGCCAAGCTGAACGCTGAACTGCAGGGTGGCCGCTTGGAGGATCGGACGGTAGAGTTGGAGGTCCCCGACACCTCGTCTCCCAGTTTTCAGATCCTGGGTTCCGCTGGCGAGGAGATGAGCATCAATATGGGCGAGATGGTGCCTGGGTTGTTCAAGGGACGCCGCAAGCAGCGCAAGATGCGCCTCGGCGAGGCACGGGAAATCCTGGCCCGGGAGGAGGAGGATCGCCTCATCGACAGCGAGGAACTGGCCCGGGAGGCCATCATCCGGGTTCAGGAGTCGGGCATCATTTTCCTGGACGAGATCGACAAGATTGCGGGCAGAGAATCTTCAGGCCCCGACGTCAGCCGCGAAGGGGTGCAGAGGGACATTCTGCCCATCGTGGAAGGGACCTCGGTCAAGACCAAGTACGGCATGGTGCGGACCGACCACATCCTGTTCATCGCTGCCGGCGCGTTTCATGTGAGCAAACCGTCGGATCTGATCCCCGAACTGCAGGGACGCTTCCCCATCCGGGTGGAGCTGGATCCCCTCACCCAGGCTGATTTCGTCCGTATCCTCACCGAACCGGAAAATGCCCTGACCCGCCAGTACCAGGCCCTCATGGCCACCGAGGGGGTGAAACTGACATTCACCGACGATGGCGTGGATGCCATCGCCGAGATCTCCGCCATCGTCAATGAGCGCACCGAGGATATCGGTGCCCGCCGGCTGCACACCGTCCTGGAACGGGTTCTGGATGAGATCTCCTTCGAAGGGCAGGAGTTGCCGGATCTGCGGCCCGTGGTGGATGGCGACTACGTGCGGCGGATGGTGGAAGATATCGCCCAGGACGAGGACCTTTCCAAGTACATCCTGTGAGGCGGCACTGCCTGATTCTGGTCCTCATGGTGGCGGGGCTGGCCGGCTGCGGCAAGAAGGGCCCACCACGCCCGCCGTTGCCACCCTTTCCGGTGGAGGCGCCGGCGGCGCAAGCGCGCCAGGCCGGCGACATGGTGGAGCTGATGCTCACCCTGCCGGCGCAGCGCCGGGATGGAAGGGATATCGAGGACTTCCGCGGGATGAAAATTTTTCGCCGGGTCGCGCGGGTGCCTGAAGAAGGGACTGCACCGGTGGCAACCTCCCGGCAGCCACCGGCCGGGGAGGAGGAGCCGGTGAAGGATCTGAGCGACAAGGAGCTGGCGGACCTGGTTCCAGGCGGGACCTACTGGCTGCGGGAATCGGTGGCCGGCGCTCTTGGCGATCACGATCCAGACGCCCGCTACCGCCTGACCTACACGGTCCGCTACCTGCTGAAGGGCGGTGGCTGGTCGCCACCGACCCGGCCGGTTACTCTGCAATCCGGCCCGGTGGTGCCGGCGCCTTCGGGTCTGAGAGCCGTCACCCTGAACGCAGGAATACAGCTGGCGTGGACTTCGGCCGGAGACGGCCTGGCCACGGCCATCTATCGACGAGACCCGGGCGGCGCCTTTCCCTTTCAGCCCATGAGCGTGGCGGCGCCGGGACAGGTGTCGTTCACGGACCCCACCGTGGCGGTGGGGAGAACCTACGTCTATGGGGCGCGTGCCACCCGGCGGAATGAGCCGGGCGCACCCATGAGCGACATGGCGGGCCCGGTGGAGGTTTTCATGGTGGATCGTTTCCCCCCCGCCCCACCGGAGGATCTCCAGGCTCTGGTCCGCCCCGGCGGTGTGGACCTGTTCTGGCTCGCCGGCAGCGAGGTGGACCTGGCGGGGTACCGCGTGTGGCGGCGGCTGCCTGAGGGCGACTGGACGCTCCTGACACCGGACCCTGTATCAGGGACCTCCTTTACCGATGAAGATGTGCGGCCCGGAGAAGCGGTTGTTTATGGGGTGAGTGCCGTGGACCGGAGTGAGCCGCCCAACGAAAGCCCGCGAGGCGCGCCGGTCACGGCGGAGGTTCCCATGGCGCCGCCGGTGATGGAAGAAGAGACGCCATGACCTCTCGCGCCGCAGGCCTTGCCTTCCAGAAGGTGTGCGGTGGCGGTAACGACTTCATCCTGGTGGATAGTCGGGATCTAGCCATGCCCCCACAGCCCGCGGATCTGGCGCGGGATCTCTGTCGCCGTGCTCTTTCCATCGGCGCTGACGGATTGGTATGGATCCGGTCATCCACGGAAGCAGAGCTGGCGGTCGACTATTTCAATGCCGATGGAACGCGGGCGTTCTGTGGCAACGGCACGTTGTGTGCAGCACGCTGGGCCCATGAGCGGGCGGGATTCCCGGCGACGCTGCGCCTGGAGACCGATCAGGGTGTTCTGGATGCCCGGGTGAGCGGCTCCCGGGTGAAACTTGCCGTGCCCGCGCCGCCGCCGCCGCGGGATGGCCTCTCGCTGGAAGCGGCCGGGCTACCGGGCACCGGTCTTGCCATCAACACCGGTTGTCCACATCTGGTGGTCCTCATGGATCGCTTGCCCGATGACGCGCAGTTCGCCGCGGCTGCTCCCATCCTGCGTCATCACCCGGACCTGGCGCCGGCCGGGGCCAATGTCGACTTCGTGGAAGTGATCGATCCTCACAGGTTGAGAGTCAGGACGTTCGAACGGGGTGTAGAAGGCGAAACCCTCGCCAGCGGCACCGGCTGCCTGGCAGCGGCGCTGGCGGCGGCGTCACGCTCCCTGGCCGCCTCGCCGGTGACCTGCCAGGTGCGCGGCGGCTCGCCTCTGAAGGTGCGCTTCACCCGCACTGCCCAGGGTTTTGAGAATGTCTCTCTGGAAGGAGAGGCGCGCTTGATCGCCAGTGGCACGGTGGAGGCCGACGCCTTTTAAGGCGCCGCCCCACCGCCGGGTGCTATCAGGAATGTGCCCAGACGGGTCGCGCCGGCAGGCTCCGCTCTTCGATCAGGACCTTCTCGATGATGGCTGGGTTTCCGGGCAGGGGATTGTCCTTGGCCCCCATGGTGCCTCTCTCATCCCGGGGCAGGTTGACGATTTTGTCCGCCACGTCCATCCCCTCCACCACCATGCCGAAAGCGGAATACTTGCCATCCAGGAAGGACGGGTTGCCGACACAGATGAAAAACTGTGAGGTGGCACTGTCGGGGCTGTTGCTCCGGGCCATGGACACGACCCCGCGCCGGTGGGGAAGGCGGGAGAATTCAGCCTTGACGCCGTCACCGGCGCCGCCCATGCCGTCGTTGTAACGGTCGTCGTCTTTGGTGTTGGGGTCGCCGGTTTGGATCATGAATCCGGGGATCACGCGGTGGAACTTGACCCCGTCATAAACGCCGTCGGCGGCCAGGGTCAGGAAATTCTCCACGTGGTTGGGGGCCACATCGGGGAAGAAGCGCAGCACGATGTCCCCCATGTTGGTCGTGAGGATGGCCACCTTCTCGGTGGTCTCGTTGGCGGCGTCCTCCCCGTCCTCGGCCTGAACCGGCACGGCGGCCAGGAGCAGAAGACCGGCGCCGAGAGCAGCCAGGGAGCGGGCGAAAACGGAACGTCGGATGATCGAACTGCGCATGAAGACTCCTTACCATAGGGTTGACTGGAGAGGATACCCTCTCCCGCCTGTGAGCGGAAGATGGGGCCTGCCACGGGCTCGCCGGGAACTGGGGGAGGAAGCGGGCCCGCAGGGAGAGTGTCAGGCGCCGGACACGCCCATCAGGGAGGGGTCGCCCTGGGCCAGGGTCTTGACCAGCTCCTCGTCGAAACAGGAAATGGCCTGGGAGCCGAAACGCTCCAGGTAACTCTCCCGGGAACGCTGGATGGGCTCTTTCAGGCGGGTCAAGAGGTCCCCCTTTTTCTGTCCGGCCTTCACCTGGACCTCGTTATACATGACGATTTCCGAGACCAGGAGCCGCGCGAATCGCTGGGCATCTTCATCGATCTGAGGCTCAGGCTGGAGGTCCTCGACGCCAGCCGCTGCGGGTGCGGCTGCCATGTCGTCGGCCGGGAGGATGGCCTCCTCCGTGGCGAAGCCGGGCATATCACTCAGTGCCACCGTGGCGCTGGCATCGAACGCTGGCGTCGGAGGTTCGGCCGTGGGCGTAGCCTCCTGTGCGCTCGTTGCCACCATCTGGGTGGCCGCGAGATCGACGACCTCCAGGGAAGGGGCCGCGGGGATTTCTTCGGGGATGTCCGCCTGGGGTTCGGGTTCCACGACGTGGGCCGCGAGGACGCTGTCAGGGCTGTCAGGCTGAGGCTCGGGTTGGGCGCTGTCCGGAATCGATGTGCCGGTGGTCGCGGCTTCATCCTGGGAGGCGGTGGGAGCCGGTCGCCGCAGCCGCTCAAGGAACATTGCGGCCACCGAGGTGAGGATCTCGATGGACTCGGGATGGATGCCACCGGCCTCGGTGCTCTCACCGGAGTCGGCGTAAAGAATAGCCACCGTCTGCCCGCCGACCACGACCGGGGCCAGGCAGACCTGCTGGGCTTCACTCTCGGCCAGCCACGGGGCTAGACAACTTCCGACCAGCGATGAGCCGTGGAGGTGCATGGTCTCCTGCCCCAGAAGGGCATTGCGCAGGGGGTCGCCTTCTTCGGGGGAGACTCTCATCTGATCGAACGGAACGCCCTCATGGTTGAACGCCCGGGCCTCGAAGCCGACGCAGGTTTCTTCCCTGGTCAAGAAGAGAGCGGCACGCGCGGCCTGATGCCCGGCCGCGTCCAGCAGGCGGTAGGCCATTTCGCGTTGATTGGCCGCCGCGTGAATCGTGTCCACGGAGAGCTTCAACTGAGCCAGGGCCGCGGCGTGGTCACTTGCATCGGGGGCCTCCTCCGGGGAACTCGCGTGCACGGGCAAATCGTCCAGGAGGCGGCGGAAATCGGCCCGTAGACTGGAGACATGGCTCTCGATGAGTTCCTCGAGACGGAGATCGAATTCTTCGTTGATGTCAGTGGCTTCCACGATGTTCCTCCGATGGCGAGGTCGAATATAGGTTCGGAAAGTCGGTTCGGCAAAATGTCACGGCGGCGCCACACATCTGTTGTGGAAATGCAACAGTCGCCTGCGGGGAAAGCCGGGTCAGGGCTGGAGACAGGTTGCCCGGTGCACTGCTAATTTATTGATAACAAAGTAACTTCTTCCATTTGTCCCAAGGTTAAAACAATCCCGGACCATCTGGCATGCGTCCTGCTTTACAGGAAGGCGCATGGACTTTCTGACGACGATTTCCAACCCGGTCACCGTTCAAGGTATTGGCCTGCACAGCGGGCACCCGGTGACCATGACCCTGCAACCGGGCGCTCCCGGCACGGGCATCGTCTTTGTGAGGACCGACCTGGGGGGCGCTGAAGTGCCCGCAGTCGTCGGGAATCTGGCCCAAACCTCTTATGCGACCACCCTTGAGTTCGATGGTGTGGCCGTGGCCACGGTGGAGCATGTCCTGTCGGCGGTGGTGGGTCTGGGCATCGACGATCTGCGGGTTGAGCTGGACGCCGGCGAAGTGCCGATCCTGGACGGCAGTGCTGCTCTCGTGGTACGCCTGCTGGAGCAGGCCGGCATCAGGCAGTCCGAGGTGCCGCGCCTGGTGATGCGTATCCAGCAGCCGGTCACCGTGCGGGAGGGGGACAAATCCATCAGTATTGCCCCCGGCCGCGGACTCAAGGTGCGCTACGCCATCGCTTTTGACCACCCGGCCATCGGCGAGTCCCAGTGCCAATTCACCCTGCGTCGACGGACCTATATCCGGGACATCGCCCCGGCGCGCACGTTCTGCCGCCTGGAAGAAGTCGAGGCCTTGCGCGAGGCGGGCCTTGCCCGTGGTGGCAGTCTGGAGAATGCTCTGGTGCTGAATGGGGAGGGCCTCATGAACGGGCCCCTGCGCTACCGGGATGAGTTCGTGCGCCACAAAATTCTGGATCTGCTTGGCGACCTGGCCCTGCTCGGTCTGCCGCTGGAGGGCTCCATCCGGGCCGAACGGGCCGGGCATGCCCTCCATACCCGCCTGGTCCGGGAACTCATGGACCAGCCCGAGGCCTGGAGCCTCGTCCCCGCCCCAGCGGTCGCCCGGCCGTCCGCCGCGCCGGTTGCCGTCCCGGCCTGAATTCCCCCCTCCGAACAGGTAGAATCGCCCCCCGAACGGGAGAGGCCTGATGCCAGGATTGGGGTGGAGACAGGTTTGGATGGGGATGGGCTTGCTGATCGCCCTGCTGGCGGCCCCCACCCCCGCCTACGCCGCCCGGCCTGACGGCCCACGGGTCCGCCTCCTGGAGGTGCATGACAAGGGCTATGAACTCACGGTCTCGTTTCGTGTTGAAAATGCCTTCGACGAGCGGATCACCAGCAAACTGGAAGCAGGGCTGGAGATCAGCTTTCGCCACCAGGTGGGAGTGCGCCGTCGCCGCACCTGGTGGTTCGAGCGCAATCTCGCCCAGAAGAAAGTGGTCACCATGGCCATGCGTGACACCCTGACCGGTCTCTACACCCTCAACCGGATTGTGAACGGCGGCATTGTTGAGACTCAGACCACCTCCGAGATCGCAGAGGTGCGGGATTTTCTCAGCCAGGTCAACGACCTGACCATCCCATTGCCGGCGGGGCTGCCCCGGGACCGGCGCACAGAGGTTCGCGTGCGCGCGGTCTTGGAAACCCGTTTTTTTCTCTTTTTCCCATATGCGTATGACACCGACTGGGTGACCCGACCGCTGGCATCCCCGGTTGAGCAACCGGCAGCACCCGTCCAGAAGCCGCCGGCAGATGGAAAGCCTGGGGCGCCCTCGGCCGGGGGCGGCGGTGCCGGTTAGATTCAGGCTGCGGGGCGAGCGGCTGCTGGTCCTGGCGCTGGTGACCCTGCTACTGTTTCTCTCGGCCCTGTACGCCGTTCTGCAGAAGACAGAAGAGTTCTCACCCCGCTTCTTCACCAATACCGTCCTCCTCACCGTTCTGGGATTCGTCAACGCCATCCTGGTACTGGCCCTGCTGTATATCCTGTTCCGGGATTTGATCCGGCTGGTGGCCGAGCGCCGGCGGGGAACGCTGGGCTCCCAGTTCAAGACGAAGCTGGTGGTGATCTTTCTGGGACTGACCTTGATTCCATCCATCCTGCTGCTGGTGGCCTCCGGCAAGCTGATCGAACACTCCCTCAAGAAGTGGTTCTCTCCGGCGGTGGATGAGATGGTCGAGGTCGGCCAGGATATTCTCGATGCCTCCTCCCAGCGCTACCGGGGAGAAGCGCTCCATTTTGCCCGTCAGGTGGCTGAGGATCTCGCAACTGATCGTCTCCTGTCACCGTCGCGGCGTCGCCGCCTGCGCCCGGTCATGGAGTCGCGCCTGCGCGAATACCACCTGGATCTCGTCGTCGTTCATGCCGGCGGTGAGGCACCCATCACCGTGGTGCACTCGCGCATGTCCCTGTCCACGGTGGATGCTCTGCCGTGGGAGCTGGTGGCCCGCGCCCAGGACGGGAAGCCGGCGGAACGTGCCGACGAAGTGTCCGGCGGGATGGTGGTTCGGGCCGCAGTGGCGGTGCCCGGCAGCGGCGAGCCTCCGGCGGTGGTTTCCGTGGGCTATCTTGTGCCCCAGCACCTGGTTGCCCTCAACCGGCGCCTGGCCCGTGCAGCGGAAAACTACCTGCAGACCAAGGCCTTGAAGAGCCCCATCCAGCGATCCTATTACCTGATCCTGAGCCTGGTGACAATCCTGGTCCTGTTTGCCAGTGTCTGGGTGAGCCTGGCCCTGTCGCGGCGCATCACCGTCCCCATTCAGGTCCTGGCCGAAGGGACTCGTGAGGTTGCCGCCGGCAACCTGGACTTCCACCTGGACGTGGACACCGACGACGAGTTTGGCATCCTGGTGGACTCCTTCAACAGCATGACCAGCGATCTGCGCACTGCCAAGGAGGGTGAACAACGGTCCCTGGAAGCCCTCACCGCGGGCAATCGGGAACTGGCCGAACGGCGGCGCTACATGGAGACCCTGCTGGAGAATATCAGTCCCGGTGTGGTTTCCATGGATGGTGAAGGGCGGGTCACCATCATCAACCGTTCCG
>JAPUKF010000332.1 GCA_027295805.1 Acidobacteriota bacterium
CACCTCCTGCTGCACCAGATTGCCGTCCAGCCCACGCACAAGCGCCGGGTCGATCTTCACGTATTCAGGCTGCAACTCCTCGATCAACTTCAAGGTGGCGAAACCGGTTCCGGCCCGGCCCATGGCCAGGCGGATGCCGAGCCGTCGCAGTTGCTCCATGGCGCCGGCCGAAGGCTGGCCACCGTTTTCCAGGTGGCCCTCGGCCACCTCGAGAATCAGCCGCTCCGGGGGGCAGCCGGTGTGAGCCATGAGCTCCGAGAGACCCCGATCTGCCGCCGCGACGTCACCGAGGAAAGATGGCAGGCAGCTGATGAAGAGGACTTGATCCCCGCCGAGAGCGCGAGCCGATTCCAGGGCCCGGCGGCGACACAAATGGTCCAGGTCCCGGGAGAGACCAAACTGCTCCCCGTAGGTCAGGAGCTGGGCAGGTGTCTCCAGATGAGTCCCCACGGGGCCACGCACCAGCGCCACGTAGCCCATGACCTGGCGCTCGGGCAGCGTCACAACCGGCTCATAGTCCACTCGCAGATCGCCATCACGCAGAATCCGCCGCATCTCGACCTCGAGATCGTCACGCCCGGCAGGTGGGTCCGAGGTGGCCGGCAAGGCGCCGTCGATGGCGTGCCCCACCAGGCGCTCAAAGCGAAAGAATGAGTTATCCCTGAGCAGGCGCGAGCCGGTGCTAAAGCTCAGGCCCCCGGCCATGGAGCGAAACTCGTCAGCGGCGAAAGCTTCTTCCATGTCGGCCTGCAGATCCTCGGCGGTACTCGCGGCCCAGAGCGCCGTGACCTCGGCACCCTCTGTCGTGGCCGGCACAAAACTCACAAAACGACCCAGATGGACGCCATCTTCGGCCAGCAGGGTCCCGGTCCCCAGGCGGCGGCGCACCGAGTCACGCAAGGTTTCAGCCATGCGCCGCAGCACCTCGTCGCAAGCCTGCCAGCCGTAAACCGACTCGACCCGTTCCAGATCGGCAACCCGCAGGACCATCACGGCCACCTTGTCATGGTGTTCGAAGAACCGCCGCACATCGTCCAGGATGAGCGGATAGGCCAGGAGGCCGGTGTTGCGATCGCAGAGAGCCGACTTGAATTTCAGGTAGCCGGTGCGGAACCGGTAAAAATCATTATGTTCGCGGCTCACGTCACCGCTCCACCAGCCGCGTTGCGAGGGCCGCGGCGCAGGATGCCCGCCACGCGACCTGTGATCTCAGCGTAGGAAAATGGCTTGGTGATGTAGTCCACGGCCCCTTCCTGCATGCCGTGGACCTTGTCGCGCACTTCGCCACGTACTGAGAACATGGCCACCGGGATGCCTGCGGTGGCTTCATCGGCTTTGAGAATCCGCAGGACCTCCCAGCCATCCATGCCCGGCATATTGATGTCCAGGAGGATCAGATTGAAGGCCGCTTCCGCGACGCAGACCAGGGCCTCATCGCCAGAGCCGACACTGTCCGCAGCATAGCCGGCCTTGCGCAGCATGAGCGCAGCCAGGCCGGCAGCATCGGGATCGTCATCCACCACCAGGATGCGTGCGCCGCTCACTGGGTGGCATCCCGGGCGACCGCCGCCGGAAGAGCATCGAGCTGGCCGTCGGAAAGCCTTTCGCCAGGCGCGAAGCGGATGGCCATGCCGGCCAGGTGCTGAGAGGGGGGATCGTCCGACACACTCCGGACGACCACGCCGGCGTGCCGCCCGCCCTGCCGGCGTCCGGGAGATGCGAACTCCACCACGATGGGCGTGTTCTCGGGCAGAGCCTTGGTCGTGGCAACGAAGGTGCCGGAGGCAGAGATGTCACGGGTGCGTCCCCTGCAGGACGAGCCGGGGCAGGTGACCCGGGCCACCACGCGACACACACGGCGCGGCGCGGCGCGCCCCACCACTCCCAGGCGGCTTTCCACCTGCCCCAGAAGATCCCGGGCCTCGCGCCCGCAGTCGGCCACCAGGCAGAGGGGATCATGGGGAAGAGAGTTCAGGCGGAGCACCAGGGCTCGGGTGGCGGCGTCGCCTCGGCCGGCCAGCAGGACCACCTGCGCTCCGCTCTCGCGGCAGGTTTCCAGGAGATCGGCATCGGCGGCCGCCGTCAACAGAGTAATTCCGTCGCGGCAGAGCAGGGAATGCTCAAGACCGCGAAAGAGGTCCGGATCGTCCTGGAGAAGGATGGTCTGCATCCACGAGCCTGTGGGGTATGGCCTCGGCGGAGACCCCGATCACTCTAACACGGGCAGATCCGGTGGACAAGCGGGTGCTAAAAAAAAGAGCATCCCCGCAGGGATGCTCGGAACAAACAGGGGAAGGCGCGAATCAGTTCTGCATGCCAATATTGATGTTATTGACTTGCAAAGCGCAGCCACTGGCTTCCTTTTTATCCGGCCGGCTCACCATGTTCACGGAAACATCGAACGTGGTTAGGCCATCTGTCGCGGTTCCATGAATGGATAGCGTGAGAGGGCAAAACGCAGGGACGTTGACGTTGGCCGTGGTGCGCCCCGAACCAAAAAGCATGCCTCCTGTGGAGGTGAATACAATCAGTTCAGACTCGGCATCGGTGAAGTGTATGTAGAGGCTGCCATCCGGATTCGTGCGCACAAAGTCATCGGCCGAAGTGAATTCGGCGGTGAGGACCACCAAATTACCCTCTTCATCTTCCACCGCACCTGCGAAGACGTCATTCAGGTCGTCGGCATTGAGAAAGCAGACCCCTGGAGGGTTGCTCCCAGGCGCGTTGGGACACCGGGGTCGTTCCTGTGCCCAGCCGTAGGACACGGTGGCGAGCATGAACGCTAGCACCATGCTGAACAGGCGAACTCTCTTCTGGATGATGGTCATGATTCCCCTCCTCTGGGATGAAACGCTGGGTGGTTGATGCTGGTGAGTCTCGGCCGCGAGGTCACCTCGCGTTGTCCCCCACCTTCAGGCGCTTATCCTACAGGGCCGGACCGCTCATCTGGGAGTTTTTTTCGGCGACCCTTGTGCCCGGCCGGCAGCCCCAGGGCGAGCAGGGCCTCCTGGCCCAGATGGGGAGCGAGGCGCCACGGGGATTGGTCTGGCGAGTGGGACATGAAGGCAGAGGGGCCGGTCCACAAATGTATTGCTCTTAACCAGCTGAAAATCCAGATAATTAAGGGATTTGTCTGGAGCGGGCAACGGGATTCGAACCCGCGACCCTCAGCTTGGGAAGCTGAAACTCTACCACTGAGTTATGCCCGCTCTGCAGACCCTTGAAATGTACCACGAGGCCGCAGGCGTCGCCATGAGAGCCGCCGCGGGAACCCCTGCCCGGGGTGGCGCGTATTCACTGCCGAGGGCTGGGAGCACCTCTCAGCGGACCACACAAGGCGAAAGGCTGACCCATGACACATATCAACCGACAGAATCAGACTGCCATGGGCCTTTTCGGGCCCCTCCTTCTCCTCCTTTTGCTGTTCAGCCTGCCGGGTATCACTGGCTGCACCGCCACCACCGAGGCCTCGTCCAGCGACGATGCGGTCAAGACCTCCGCCGGTGGCGAAAAAGAGGCCGACGCCGCAGATGAAGAAGATAAAGAAGAAGCGGTGCCGGTGGAGGTGGCTGCCCTGGGAACGGGCCGCATGGAGCAGGTGCTGCATTATTCAGCCAACCTGGAGGCCGAGAAGCATGTGCAGGTCTATGCCCAGGCCGCCCGCCTGGTCCGGGAGCTGCTGGTGGAAGAGGGCAATGTGGTGCAGCGCGGGGATATTCTGCTGCGCCTGGACGATGAACAGCAGCGCAACAATCTGGCCAAGGCACGCAGCCAGCTCGCCAAATCGGAGCGCGAGTATCAGCGCCTGGAACGCCTTTTCGGCGAAGCCCTCATCAGCGAAAAGAACATGTCCGACGCAACGTATGACACGGAGCAGTTACGCATTGCCGTGGCCGAAGCGGAGCGGGAAATGACCTACACACAGGTCAGGGCGCCCATCTCAGGAACCGTCACCGCGCGCTTGATCAAGCTTGGCGATCAGGTTTCCATCAATCAGCACCTGTTCGATATCGTCGATTTCGACTCCATGGTTGCCCGGGTCTACGTGCCCGAGAAGAACCTGTCCCAGCTTCGCCCGGGGCAGGTGGCCCGCATTTCCGCCCAGGCCCTGGGAGAAAAGGGATTCACCGGCAGCATCGACCGCATCGCCCCGGTTGTCGATCCCAAGACCGGCACTCTCAAGGTCACCGTGGCCGTGGGACGCCAGGCCGGACTGCTGCCCGGTCTCTATGTGGACGTGGCTCTGGTCACCTCGGTCCACCACAACGCCCTGCTCATGCCCAAGCGCGCCCTGGTTTACGACAAGGACCGGGTCTTCGTGTTCCGCCTGGGAGAAGAGCGCCGGGTGGAGCGCCTGCTCCTGGATCCCACCCTCTCGGATCGGGACCACGTGGAAGTGGGAGCTCCCCTGAACCCCGGCGACCAGGTGGTGGTGGCCGGGCAGGCCGGCCTCAAGGACGGCACCCTGGTCAGTCTTCCCGGTGATGACAGCGCCACGGAAGATCAGGACAATCTCACCGCCGAGCAGGCCACGGCACAGGTTGCCCGGGCTGACGGAAGCCCGTCGTGAAGGACAAGAAGAGCGCCCACAGCTTCATCGTCACGCGGCCGGTTGCCATCCTCATGGTCTTCCTGGCCGCGTTCGTGTTCGGCTTACTGTCCTACTTTCAACTGCCCCTGGCCTTGCTGCCGGAGTTGAGCTATCCGACCCTCACGGTGCGCACCGAGTATCCGGGCGCCGCTCCCGAAGAAGTCGAGAACGACATCAGCCGGCCCGTGGAAGAAGCCCTGGGTGTTGTGAACGGGCTGGTCAAGCTCAGCAGCATCAGCCGGGCCGGCGTCAGTGATGTGGTGCTGGAGTTCGGCTGGGACAGTAAAATCTCCGACGCAACCCAGGATGTTCTCGAGCGTCTGGACCTGGTGCAGCTTCCCGATGAAGCACGCCGTCCCCTGATCCTTCATTACGACCCCTCGCTGGATCCGATCCTGGAACTGAGCCTTTCTTCCGGCACCATAGGCGACGACCCCAGCCGTGAGCTGAAGCGCCTGCGCCGACTGGCCGAACTGCAGGTCAAGCGGGCCCTGGAACCGGTAAAAGGGGTGGCGGCGGTGCGTGTGCGGGGCGGCCTGGAAGAAGAGATACACGTCAGTCTCGATGAGCAGCAACTTCGCCGCACGGGCCTTTCCATCCGCGACGTCATCGATCGCCTGGCCGAGGAGAATATCAACGTCGCCGGCGGCACGCTGACGGAAGGACGCACCGAGTATATGGTGCGCACCCTCAACGAATTCGAAGACCTGGACCAGGTGCGCAACACGGTCCTCACCATCATTGATGGCCGCGGAATCCGCGTGAAGGATATCGGCACTGTCGAGAACGGCTTCCGGGATCGGGAGATTGTTACACGCACCGACGGCGGCGAGAGCATCCAGATCGAGATCTTCAAAGAAGCCGATGTCAACATCGTCGCTCTGGCCAAGCGCATACGCGCCGTGGTGGGCGAAGCTCCGGCAGATGCCGAGGCCACCGCACAGAAAGACGACGCAGGCACCGGGCTGGCCGGCCGCCTGCTCAAGGAGGAGGACGCAATCCTGCAGGTGGTGGCCGATCGCTCCCTGTTCATCGAGAGCAGCCTGAGAGAAGTGCGGCGGACAGCGCTGCTGGGCGGCCTGCTGGCCATCCTGGTGATCTACCTTGTCCTGCGCCGCTTCAGCAGCACTCTCATCATCGGTCTGAGCATTCCTATTTCACTGATCATCGCGTTCGCACCTCTGAACCTCATGGGGGTCTCTCTCAACATCATGTCCCTGGGCGGACTGGCCATGGGGATCGGTATGCTGGTTGATTCCTCCATCGTCGTCCTTGAATCGATTCACCGCTGCCGCGAGGAGGGAGATGACCTGCCCACCGCTGCCGACCGCGGCACCCGCGAGGTGCGCACTGCGGTTCTGGCCTCTACCCTGACATCTATTGCGGTGTTCTTCCCCATGGTGTTCGTCCAGGGTGTGGCAGGCCAGGCTTTCGGCGACCTCGGCACGGCAGTCGTAGTCTCCCTGCTGGCTGCGGCGGCGGTGGCCCTGTTCTTCATTCCCATGCTCGCCAGTCGGGGCGCGGGCAGGGCGGCAAACGTCAAGCCGGCGCCCATGAGAGTCTGGCGCCACTGGGCAGCCCTGAACGCGTTGACACACTCCTGGTCCGGCGCCGGCCGCTGGCTCCGCCTGGTAGCGAGTCCCTACTGGGCGGTCCGTTTTCTCATCGGCGCTGTCCTGGAGCTGACCGGCAAACTGATCCTGACCATGGCCATGGTTCTGGGCGCCGGCATCGCCCTTCTCGTCGGGCCGGTCCTGGGGACCATGGTGCGCCTGCTCCTCTGGCTCCCGGGCAAGCTCACCGATATGGCCATGCAGGGCCTGGCCCGTGTCTACCCGCTGGTCCTGCGCCGCAGCATGGCCCACCCCGCCTTCGTCCTCGTGCTGGTCGGATTGACCGGCCTGGGCACATGGCAGGTGCTCAAGGGCATGGACAGCGAACTTCTGCCCCAGGTTCACCAGGGTGAGTTCACCGTCGAGGTGGCCCTGCCGGTGGGCACTCCCCTGGAATATACCGATGCGATCCTCGAGCCGGTGGAACAGGCGATCCTGGCGGAAAGGGAGAACATCCGCTCTCTCCTCCTCACCGTGGGCTACGACTCCAGCCAGTCCCAGCGTTCCGATGAGGGCGAGCATACCGCCCGCTTCAAGGTCCTCCTGCAGCCCTCCCGGGATCCCGCCGCCACCGAGGCCGCGGTCCTGGCCCGCCTCAGAAAGCGCTTTGCCGGTATCCCGGATCTCGAGACGCACGTGACGCGGCCGGTTCTGTTCAGCTCAAAGACGCCTATCCAGGTGGAAGTCCATGGTAACGACCTGATGGCTCTGCGCACCATGAGCGAGCAGGTGCGCCAGGTCATGGCCGGCCTGCCGGCCCTCACCGATGTGGAGGCGACTCTTCGCCGCGGCGCCCCCGAGGTCCAGATCCTTTACGATCGCGACCGCCTGGCCCACTATGGCCTGAACATCGGACAGGTGGCGCGCCGCGTACGCGAGAAAGTGCAGGGGTTCGAGGCAACCCGCTTCAACATGAAAGACAGGCGCATCCCCATCCTTGTGCGCCTGACCCTGGAAGACAGAGAGACGGTGGACGACGTCCGCCGCCTGCAGGTGAACCCGGGACAGACACCACCCATTCCGCTGGCAGCAGTCGCCCAGGTCACGCTGGGCGAAGGTCCCAGCGAGGTGCGCCGCGTGGACGGTCGCCGCATCGGCCTGGTGCAGGCCAACCTGGCTGCGGGCTCACTCAGTTCTGCCATCACGGACATTCGTGCCGCTCTTGATCAGCGTATTGAATGGCCCGCCACTCAGACCTATTTCATCAGCGGCCAGAACGAAGAATGGGAGCGCAGTCGCGCCAGCCTCTGGCTGGCCATGGCCCTGAGCATTTTTCTTGTCTACGTCATCATGGCGGCTCAGTTCGAGTCATTGACCCAGCCTCTGCTGATCATGCTGACCATTCCGCTGGCATTCATCGGCACAGTGGTCACTCTCAAGGCCCTGGGCATCAACCTCTCCGTGGTGGTCTTCCTGGGCATGATCATGCTGGCCGGCATCGTGGTGAACAACGCCATCGTGCTGGTGGACTACATCAATACGCTGCGCCGGCGCGGCATGGAGATCAAGGAGGCCGTGCTGACCGCCGGCCGGGTCCGTCTGCGCCCCATTCTCATGACCACGGCCACGACCATCCTCGGCCTCTTGCCCATGGCTCTGGGCTGGGGTGACGGAGCCGAGTTGCGCGCCCCCATGGCACTGGCCGTCATCAGCGGCCTGCTGAGTTCGACGATCCTGACCCTGGTGGTGATCCCCACCCTCTACACGGGTATGGACAGTCTTCTCGCTCGTCTGCGTGGTGGTGCGCCTGTGCCTGGTGGTACTGACGATCCCCTGCCTACCATGGCGGGTGAGGTGACAGGGACGGTCACCCCATGAGCGGCGTCACACGCAAGGGTGAAACCTTCCTGTCACGCTTCTCCCTGCATCGCCGGGTGACGGTTCTCATGCTGGTTCTGACTACCCTGGTAGTCGGTGCCGTGGCCCTGAACGGTCTGCCGGTGGAACTGATTCCCCGTAACTTCACCGACCAGTCCCTGGCGGTCATCGTCCCCTGGAATGACGCACCGCCCGGCGAAGTGGAAGAGAAGATCACCGTTCCCCTGCAGGAAGAACTGGCCACGGTCCGCGGCCTCAGCAACATCGTTTCCGTCTCCCTGACCCGTGGTTCACGGGTTTTCATGAGTTTCAAGAGCGATACCGACATGGACGTGGCGTATCGGGAGGTGCGCGATCGCATCGAACGTGCGCGCCGCAACTTCCCCACCGACGTGGATCAGATCTTCATCCGCAAGGATGACGCATCCGGTATTCCCGTGGTTGTGGTGGGTGTCGCCATCGATGACGACCTGGTCAACAGCTACGACCTGTTGCAGAACGAGATCATTCTGCCCCTGGAACGAGTGGATGGCGTCGCTTCGGTAGAGGCCAATGGGCTTGAGGAGAAAGAGATCCTCATCGAACTCGACAGGCGCCAGGTCGAGGCGGCAGGCCTGAATCTCTACACCCTGGCCCAGGATCTGGGTAGCGACAATTTCACCCTGGCTTCCGGCGATGTCCGGGATGGCGATCGACAGCTGATGCTCCGTTCAGTGGCGCGCTTTCGGACACTGGATGAGATCCGCCAGCGGCCGGTCTCCCCCACGGTGCGCCTGGGGGATATCGCACGCATCACCTTCGACGAACCGGATAAGCAGTACCGCGTGCGGGCCATGAGCCAGCCGGCCTATGCCATCCTGACCTTCAAGGAAGGCGATGCCAACGCCCGCGAGGTGGCCGTGCGCGTGCGAGAGGTTCTTGCATCTTTTGCCGACAACCCGCGCCTTGCTGGCGTGCAAGTCATCACGCTCTTCGATCAAGGCCAGGTGATTGACAGTTCCATCGGCAGCCTGGGATCGAGCGGCATGATCGGCGGAGTTCTGGCCTGTCTCGTGCTGTTCGTCTTTCTGCGCCGCCTGCGACTCACCCTTGTCATCTCTCTCTCCATCCCCCTGAGCCTGCTCATTGCCATGACCGTCATGTATTTTGCCGGCGAGACGCTGAATATCATCACCCTCCTGGCCCTCATGGTCTGCATCGGCCTCCTGGTGGACAACTCGGTAGTTGTGGCGGAAAACATCCACCGCCTGCGCCAGTCCGGGCTCAGCCGACGGGACGCCTGCATCAACGGCGCCGGAGAGATCGCCCTTGCCATTACCATGTCCACCCTGACAACGGTGGTGGTATTCGCCCCCGTGGCGCTCATGGGCTCGGGTCCTGCCCAGTTCATCTTCATGCGTCTCGCACTGCCTATCTCGGTGGCCCTCCTGGCATCACTGGCCCTTGCCCTGGTGGTCATGCCCCTGGCGGTGTTCCTCACTTTGAGCCCCGCCGGCAGTAAACACCGGGAGCAACCGCTCCTGCGCCCCTACCGCTGGCTGGTGGCAGGCCTGAGATGGCTCTACGCCTTCTCTTTCGAGCGCCTGGGTCGGGGTTACGTCCGCGTACTCGATTTCTTCCTGGTGCGCCGTTTGGACATGATGTTCGCCCTGCTCGCCCTCTTCGTCCTCACAGGCGCCGTGAGCAGCAGCAATAATCTGCGCTTCGTGGCCATTCAGGAAGACGAACGATCCGGTTTTGAAATCAGCGTGCAGATGCCGGAGAACACCACCCTGCAAGAGACCGAGGAATGGTTCCTGGCTGCCGAGGCCCAGGTCGAGTCCCATGCTCCCGAGCTGGGGTTGGAAGGCTGGTTCCTCTTTCACCGCAAGACCTTCGGAGAGATCCAGGGCTGGTTCACCACGCCACGTAGCACCGACCTCTCACCACGGGAGGTCACCGAGAAGATCCTGGAACTGCTGCCGCCCAAACCGGGCATGAACCTGTTCACCGGCCAGGAGCGGCAGCTGGGCGACACGAGAGACGACGCGATCTCGGTCATCACCCTCCAAGGCGAGGACTCTGAACTCCTGGAGCAGACCGCCTCCAACCTGGAGGACGTTCTGGCCAGGGTGGATGGCGTCCTTGGTGTTCAGCGCAACCAGGAGCGCACGCCCAATGAGATTGGTCTGGTGATAGATCGGGAACGCAGTCGTCAGTACAACGTCAATCCCAGGGTTGTGGCCGGCGTGGTCGAGTACGCTCTCCGGGGGATCAGCCTGCCCAAGTTCCTGGACGAGGGTACCGAAGTACCGGTGCGCGTCCGCTTCCGGGAGGAGGACCGCGTGGGGATGGCCGAACTGGCCAGTTTCAGGGTACCCGCCGGAGACGATGGCTATCTGCCCCTGTCCAGCGTGACCTCGGTGACCATGCTCAGCGTCCCCGAGGCCATCGTCCGGCGCAACAAGCAGATCGCCCGGACCATAACCCTCGACCTGCAGGAAGGTACGGAGGAAGAAACCCGGGAGCGGCTGACGGCCATCATGGCCGGCGTCGATCTACCCGAGGGTGTCAGTCTGGGCACCTCAACTCAGGGCGTACAGGGTGACGAAGATCTGCAGCGCATCATGTTTGCCGGGCTCCTGTCGGTGGTCTTCATCTATCTCCTGATGGGCTTCCTGTTCGAGAGCTTTATCCTGCCGCTGTCCATCATCCTCACCATCCCACTGTCCTCCCTGGGCGTCATCTGGGCGCATGTTCTCACCGGCCGCAATATCGACTTCCTCGGGGCCGTGGGCATCGTCCTGCTCATCGGTGTCGTGGTCAACAACGGCATCGTGCTCATCGACTACGTCAACCGCCTGCGGGGTGACGGCATGGCCAGGTCCGCCGCCCTCTTGCTGGCAGCCGAGCGCCGGTTCCGGCCCATCATGATGACTGCAATCACCACCATCGGAGGGTTGATTCCACTCGCCCTCGGCGGCCGTGGCGACGCCGGTCTGAGTTACACCAGCTTCAGTCTGACCCTGATCGGGGGCATGAGCACCGCCACCATCCTCACCTTGCTCGTAATTCCCATCTTCTACACGTTCTTCGATGACCTCAGGGCCACGTCGGCGGCGGCCATTGGCAGGCTCAAAGGCCTGAGCAAGAACCTCCGCCGGGTTGACAGCCTCACTGAGCAGGGCTAGACTTGCGCCTTCCCGGGTTTCGTGGATAGCGGAGCCGGTGTGTTTTGAGGAGGTTGAAGCAGGATGGCGAACCACAAGTCGGCTCTGAAGGCCGCCAGACAATCAGTTCTCAAACGAACACGCAACCGCGCGGCACGCACCCGCATGCGCAGCCAGATCAAGAAGCTGCGCCAGGCAGTCGCCAGTGGCGACAGCAAGCTGGCAGGCGAGTTGCTGGCACCGACCATCTCTCTCCTGGATCGCTCAGCCCAGTCGGGTAACCTCCACCGCAACACCGCCAGCCGCACCAAGTCCCGCCTCACCCGGCACGTCAACAAACTGGCCGCCTCTCACTGATCGTCGACAGCGCGTTCCATGAGGGCCACCCGGGCCGCGGCAAGGCTTGCCACCGGCACACGATAAGGCGAGCACGAGACGTAATCCAGGCCCGTGCGGTGGAAGAACATCACCGATTCGGGATCGCCGCCGTGTTCCCCGCAGATGCCGATTTTCAGATCGGGTTTCACCTTGCGCCCGGACTCCACCGCCATGACCACCAGCTTGCCGATTCCCTCCTGATCCAGACTCTGGAAGGGATCCGCCGGCAGGATGCCGGACTCCAGGTATCCCGGCAGGAAAGTGCCGACATCATCCCGTGAAAAGCCGAACCCCATCTGGGTGAGATCGTTGGTGCCGAAAGAGAAGAACTCGGCTTCGGCGGCGATGCCGTCCGCCACCAGGCAGGCCCGGGGGATCTCGATCATGGTCCCCACCAGGAACTCCACCCTGGTGCCTTCCCTGTCCATGACTTCCTCGGCGGTATCCAGTACCAGGCGGCGCAAACGCCGGAACTCTTCCACCGTGCCCACCAGCGGGATCATCACTTCGGGAATCACTTGCACTCCATCCCGGCTCAACGCGCAGGCGGCGGCAAAAATAGCCTGCACCTGGACCTGGTAGATCTCCGGGTGGGACAGGCCCAGGCGGCAGCCGCGATGCCCCAGCATGGGGTTCATCTCGTGGAGCTGCTCGATCTTCTCCTTGAGCTTTTCCACGCTCACCCCCAGGTCACGCGCGGATGTTTCTATCTCGGCTTGCTCCTGGGGAAGAAACTCGTGCAACGGCGGGTCCAGGAGGCGAATGGTCACCGGCAGGCCTTCCATGGCCCGCAGGATGCCTTCGAAATCCGCCTGTTGCAGTGGCGCGATGAGGTCCAGGGCCTTGCGACGTTCTTTCTTATCGCCGGCCAGAATCATCTGGCGCACGGCGCGGATACGGTCGGTCTCGAAGAACATGTGCTCCGTACGACAGAGGCCGATCCCCTCGGCGCCGAAGAGCCGCGCTACCCGGGCATCACCAGGATCGTCGGCATTGGTGCGCACCTTGAGGCGGCGGGCTTCCGCCGCCCAGGCCATGAGCCTGGAAAAATCACGATAGATCCGGGACTCCTCCGCCGGCAGAGATTTTTCCACCAGCACTTGCACAATCTCCGAAGGGCGGGTGGGCATCTCCCCCACCATGACCTCCCCGGTGGCCCCGTCGATGGAGATCCAGTCACCCTGGCGAATGACCTGCTCACCGGCTCGGATCTCCTTGGTGCGCAGATCCACCACCAGGTCGCCGCAGCCCACGATGCAGGCCTTGCCCCGCCCCCGGGCCACCACCGCCGCATGAGAGGTCATGCCGCCCCGGGTAGTCAGAATCCCCTGCGAGACTTCCATTCCCTCGATATCCTCCGGGGAAGTCTCATTGCGCACCAGCAGGACCCTCTCGCCCTTGTTGCGCACCATGTCCACGGCCTTCTCCGCCGATAGCACCACCCTGCCACAAGCAGCACCCGGACCTGCGGGCAATCCCCTGGCGATGACACGCCCGTCACGGCGGGCAGCTTCGTGTTCATCCCGCGGGAACACCGGAGCCAGGAGCTGGACCAGCATATCCGGCTCCACATTGAGCAGGGCCCGGGCCTTATCCAGAAGCCCCTCATCGACCATCTCCACGGCGATACGCACGGCAGCCAGCCCGGTCCGCTTGCCTGATCTCGTCTGGAGCATGTAGAGGCGTCCGTGCTGAACTGTAAATTCAAGAT
>JAPUKF010000333.1 GCA_027295805.1 Acidobacteriota bacterium
TTCCCCTGATTTCCCGGATCCCGAGTGAATCCGGCATGTCCAGAACTGTGTCTGCCTGCTTGCGGTCCAGGGGTGGCGGTCTCTAGAATAAGAACTTCCGGAGACCGCCATGCTCATCGTGATGGATCATCACTCCACAGCGGCACAGGTGAAGGCCGTGGTGCGCCGCATCGAGGATATGGGCTTCACCGCCAACCCCATCCCCGGCGAAAATCGGCTTGCCATCGGTATTACGGGGAATCCAGGGCCTCTGGACCCAGGCGACTTCGAGAGCCTGCCCGGGGTCCTGGAGGCCATCGCCGTCACCCGGCCCTACAAGCTGGTCAGCCGGGAAGTGAAGCCTGAGTCGACGGTGGTGCGGGTGGGAGATGTGGAGGTCGGTGGTGAGGGTTTCATTGTCATTGCCGGTCCTTGCGCCGTGGAGAATGAGCGCCAGACCCTGACGGCCGCCCGGCAGGTGCGCGCGGCAGGAGCCCATATGCTGCGAGGTGGAGCGTTCAAGCCCAGGACTTCGCCCTATTCGTTCCAGGGCCTGGGTCGCCCCGGTCTGGAGATCCTGCAGCGGGCCGGGAAGGAGACAGGGCTGCCGGTGGTGACGGAGGCTTTGGATGAAGAATCACTCGGCCTGGTGGTCCAGTATGCCGATGTGGTCCAGATTGGGGCTCGCAACATGCAGAATTTTTCCCTTCTCAAACGGGCCGGTCGCTGCGGCAAACCGGTCTTTCTGAAGCGGGGGATGTCGGCGACTCTGGATGAGCTTCTCATGGCGGCCGAGTACCTGGCAGCCGAGGGGAATTACGGCATCATGCTCTGTGAGCGCGGCGTGCGCACATTCGGCACTCACTCCCGCAATACGCTGGATCTGTCCGTGGTGCCGGCAGCCCAGGATCAGTCCCACCTGCCGATGTTTGTGGACCCAAGCCATGGCACGGGCCGGCGCGACAGGGTTGCACCCCTCGCCCGCGCCGGCCTGGCGGTTGGGGCTGACGGGCTCATGATCGAGGTCCACCCTGAACCGGACGCGGCCCTCTCCGACGGCCCTCAGGCTCTCTTGCCAGCCCAGTTCCAGGATCTCATGGATGTCCTTCGTCAGATGGCGCCGCTTCTCGGGCGCAAGCTGGCGCCGGCGAGGGGCACGTCCGCATGATCGGCGAGGCAGCCGACTCCTGGCAGGTTCTGCCGGCGGGTACCTTCGCCCTGGATGGGGGTGCCATGTTTGGCGTCGTGCCCCGTGTTCTCTGGGAGAAATTGCGCCCGCCGGACGGCGAACACCGGGTCCGCCTGGGCCTGAACTGCCTGCTTGTGCGCAGTGGGCAGCAGGTGATCCTCGTGGAGACCGGCATCGGTCGGATTGTGGACGCCACCTTTGGCCGCCGCCATGCGCCGTCGAATGAGGAAGGTCTGGCTTCCGCCCTGGCCGCCGCGGACCTGGAACCCGAAGATGTCACCGATGTGGTGAACACTCACCTGCACTGGGATCATGCCGGCGGAAACTGCCGGCGTCACGCAGATGGCTCCCTGGAGCCGGCCTTCCCCCGGGCGACGTACTATGTCCAGCGGGGCGAGTGGCAATTCGCCCGGCAGGCGTCCGCCAGGGTGAAGGGCTCCTACCGGGCCGATGACTTCGAGCCGCTGGCCAGGGCGGGACGGCTCCTCCTCCTGGACGGCCCCGCCACCATCGCTCCGGGTGTCCAGGTGCAGCCGGCGCCGGGGCATCTGCCCCATATGCAGGTGGTGACGGTACGCACAGAGGCAGGGACCCTTTTCTTCCCCTCGGACCTGGTGCCCACCCGGCATCATCTGGCACCGGCATGGGGGATGAGCTTTGATTGTGAGCCGTTGGTGGTGGCGGCGGAGAAGGGGCGCTGGCTGGAACGCGCGGCACGCGAGGACTGGACCCTTCTTTTTTATCATGATGCGGACGTTCCCCTTGGCAGGGTCGAGTTTGCCGCCGGCCGCTGGAGCCTGCGGTCGGCAGAAGGAGATTGAGCGTGGAAGCAACCCTGGCCCTTGAGGATGGCCGTATTTTTCGCGGTCGCTCGTTCGGCGCCCCAGGCCGGCGGACCGGGGAGGTGGTCTTCAACACCTCCATGACCGGTTATCAGGAGATCCTCACCGACCCTTCCTATTGTGGCCAGATTGTTGTCATGACCTACCCGCTCATCGGCAACTGCGGTGTCAACGACCAGGATGCGGAGTCGGCTGCTCCCAGGGTGGAAGGGCTCTGCGTGCGCGAATCCTCCCAGTTGCATTCCAACTGGCGCTCACGGAAAGATCTGCCCCAGTATCTGCGTGAGAACCGCATCCCGGGTGTGACTGAAATCGATACCCGGGCGCTTACGCGCCACATCCGAAGTCAGGGGGCCATGCGGGGAGCCCTTGTGAGTGGAACGGGAACGGCTGAAGAAGCTGTGCGCCTGGCTCGTTCGGCGCCGCTCCTGGGGGATCTGGACCTGGTGGGTCGGGTGACCTGCGCCGCGCCTTATGCCTGGAGAGAGGGCCGGGATCCGGCCTGGCTCCTGGGGTCCGGTACCGCTGCGACGTTGGAAAAGCGCCGGGTGGTGGCCTACGATTTCGGGATCAAGCAGAATATCCTGCGTCACCTGGTGGATCTGGGCTGTGACGTCACCGTGGTGCCGGCATCCTGGCCGGCAGAGGACACCCTGGCCATGAACCCTGACGGTGTTTTTCTGTCCAATGGCCCCGGTGATCCTGAGGCCGCCGGGGCGGCCGTGGACGTGGTGCGCTCCCTCATGGGGAAGATACCCCTCTTCGGGATCTGCCTCGGTCACCAGATCCTGGGCCTGGCTCTGGGTGGCGCCACATTCAAGCTGAAGTTCGGCCACCGCGGCGGCAATCACCCGGTGCGAGACCAGCGCAGTGGCAAGATTGCCATCACAGCCCAGAACCATGGCTATGCCGTGGATGCCCGCAGTCTCCCTGCGGCTGTGGAGGTGACCCACGTCAATCTCAACGACGGGACTTGCGAGGGCTTTCGTCACCGCGACCTGCCCTTGTTTGCGGTCCAGTATCACCCCGAGGCGGCCCCGGGTCCGCACGATGCCGGCGGCCTGTTTCGTGACTTCCGGGACCTCATGGCCGAGGGGGAGCCATCCCGCGATGGGGAGCCGGAGCGGCTGCCCGCCGATGACCTGGGCCGCCTGATCTCCGATTCCAAAGGCCGCCGCCGGGAGGGCGGCAAGTGATATTGAAGAGGGGTCTGGCTCGTGCTGTTCTGCTTGTGGCGTTGGCAGCCGGCGCCTGGGGCTGCACGGCCGACCGCGCCGTTCCGCTGGCGGAGGGCCGGGCCACGGTCAGCCTCTCGGAACCCGCCCGTTTCTACGCCGTCGGGGATGCCGTGTCTCTGAAAGTGAGCGTCTTCAACCGGTCTGAGCAGGCCCTGGTCGCAGACGCCGACCTGTGGGGCGGTGCGCGGTTTGTCCTGGAGGACAGCACTCTGCAGACTCACAAGCCCCAGCCCGTGGATACCGACAAGGAGGATCGCCTCGCACCGGGCCAGCGGACCTCCCGATCGGTGGACATGGCCAGTATCTTCCCCGGGCTGGCCCAGCCGGGGGATTATCGGTTGACGGCGGTATTCCCCACCTACCGCTCGAATACCGTGGCCATCAAGATCATCCCGGCCTACGCTTCCCAGGTCGCCTATGAGGCGGCCGTGATCACGGATCGAGGGACTTTTACCCTGGGGTTTTTCCCTGAAGTCGCGCCGCAGCATGTGCGCAACTTCATCGGTTTGGCGCGCTCGGGATACTATGACAACATCATCGTTCATCGGGTCATGCCCGGGATCATGTTCCAGACAGGGGACCCCACCAGCAGCGGCCGGGGTGGGCCGGGCTGGACCCTCCAGGCGGAGTTCAATGAGAGGCCCCACGTGCGTGGAACCCTCTCCATGGCCCGCCAGTCCGGGAATCCTGACTCGGCGGGCGGGCAGTGGTTCATCTGCCTGGATCGGGCTTCCCAGTGGGACGGGCAGTACACGGTGTTCGGCCACGTGCTGGCGGGGATGGATACGGTGGATCGCATCGGCCACATCCAGGTCAAGGAAGAGGTCCCCCAGGAAGTGGTGACCATTGAACGGGTGGTGATCTCGGAGCAGGCCGGTGCCGACGGCCATGGCCCCGCTGGAGGACCGACATCTTGACTCCCACGGTCTCATCTGTGGCCACGTGTTCTCCTATGTTATTGTTGCCGCATGTCTAGAACCATGCTGATCAATGTCACCCAGGCCGAAGAGAGCCGGGTGGCTATCGTTGAAGATGGTCTGCTTGAATGGATCGAAATCGAGACCGGTAGCCGGGAAAAGCTCAAAGGGAATATCTATAAAGGAGTTGTGGAGAACGTCAACAGTTCTTTGCAGGCTGCGTTTGTGGGCTTTGCCAATGGTCGCACCGGCTTCCTGCCGCTGGATGAGGTGAACTTTCGCACCTTCCCACCCCGCCGCCGCGCCGCTAGCGGCCGTCCCGGCACAGGTAAACCGCGCATCTCCGATGTGTTGAAGGTCGGGCAGGAAATGCTGGTCCAGGTGACCCGTGAACAGTTCGCCAGAAAGCCGCCGAGCCTCTCGACGTTTTTCTCTTTCCCTGGCCGATTCCTTGTTCTGCTGCCCGGCAGCGACTCCTCCGGTATATCACGGAAGATCGAGGATGAAGCGGGTCGCGAGCGGCTGAAGAAAATCATCAAGGAACTGGCGGTGCCTGAAGGCGTCGGCGTCATCGTGCGCACGGCAGGTCTGGACCAGACCAAGACAGCCCTGGCCCGCGATATGCGCTATCTGTCACGCCTGTGGGGGCAGATCGAAAAAGCAGCGGCCAAGGCCAAGGCTCCCAGCCTGATCTACCGCGAGCGGGACCTGGTCCTGCGGGCCATCCGGGATCTCTTCACTCCGTCCATCAAAGAAGTCCTCATCGATGACGAGGAGACCTATAAGAGGGCCCTGGCCTATTTCAAGAGCATCATGCCGGGCAAGCAAAAGCGGGTCACTTATTACAGCGGTGACGCGCCACTGTTCAGCAAGCATAATCTCGAAGATCAGATCGAAAATATCTATAAGCGTCAGGTTCCTCTCAAGTCGGGTGGTGCCATTGTCATTGACACCACGGAGGCGCTGACTTCCATCGATGTGAACTCCGGCCGGACTCGCGAATCGACCATTGAAGAGACGGCCTGCCGGGCCAATATCGAGGCGGCCAGTGAACTTGCCCGCCAGTTGCGCCTGCGGGATATCGGTGGGCTGGTGGTCATCGACTTCATCGACATGCGCTCGCGCGGCAACATCCGCACAGTGGAGAAGACCCTGCGGGATGCCATGCGCCAGGATAAAGCACGACACGACATGACCCGGATCAGCAAGCTGGGCCTGCTGGAGATGTCCCGCCAGCGGTTGCGCGCCACCACGGCCTCATCCACCTACCAACCCTGCAAGGAGTGTGAAGGGAACGGAGTGGTCAAAACGGTGGAGTCGGCGGCGGTTGCTCTCCTGCGCCGTATCCACGCCCGCTGCGCCCGCAGCGATCTGGCTCGGGTCAAGGTGATCCTGCCGGCGGAAGTGGCCAGCTATCTCCTGAATCGCAAGCGTGACGAATTGCTGCGGGTGGAACAGCGCTACCAGACCGAGATTCTCATCATGACCCAGCCCGGGATGAGAGCCGGCGACCTGCAGGTGGACGTGGAGCCGCGATCTGCCGTGGACGCCAAGGAGCGCAAGGCGGCCCGTGGGGAAGAGCCCCGGGTCAAGCACAGCGAGATGGATGAATCCCGGGAGCGGGATGAGAAGCGCCGGCGGCGCGGGCGAAAGCGGCGTCGGAACGGTGCTGGTGAAGTTGAGCGGGGGGAAGAGATTCTCCAGGGAGTGGCCCCAGCGGACGAGGCTCCCGTCGCGGCGCTGACCGATGAGAGTCTCGACGCGCCTGCACCCCGAAACAAGCCGGCAGAATCTTCCACTTCCTCCAAGGGACGGCGTAGCCGCGGCGGCCGCTCCCGGACCACGCGCAAGAAACCCGCCAGTTCCCGGACCGCCGCGCCGGCAGCGGCCAGCGAAGGGTCCGCCCCCGACACCGCTGCCTCCCCTCTGGCTGCCGTTGCTCCTCCTGAGCCCCCCCCGGCGGAGAACCTGGCCGAGGCTGAAAAGAGTGCGTCGCCGGGCGAGTCGGGGAACGATGCAGAGAGCCAACAAACGGGAGCAAGGACCCCCCGGCGCCGAGGACGGCGGGGAGGGCGTGGAAGGCGGGGAGGCCGGGGCCGGAAACAGGCTGGAGCGCTTGCGGCGGACTCGCCTGCCGGTGAGGCCAAGGGCGAAGTGTCCGACGTGGCGGCCACTGCGTCGTCGGAAACCAGGTCGACCACTGGGCAGGACAAGGCACTTCCCGCTGTCGAGAGCCCGACGCGAGAAGAACCGTCCGATGGCCCGGCGGCAGGTTCGTCTTCGGTCTGATCTCCATGGCAGACAAGCTCAGTCATCTTGACTCCCGGGGCGTGGCACGAATGGTGGATGTCTCGGGCAAGGCCGTGACCCGGCGGGAGGCCGAAGCGGCGGCGCGAGTGACAGTCTCCCCGGAGGCTTTTCAGGCCGCCTGCGAGGGGCGGCTGCCCAAGGGAGATCTCCTCAGCGTGGCGCGCCTGGCAGGGATTGCTGCGGCCAAGCGAACTGCCGACTGGATTCCCTTGTGCCATCCGCTGCCCCTGGACCAGGTGCGGGTGGAGATTGTCGCCGACCATGGGGCATCCGCGTTCGACATCAGGGCGACCTGCGTGGCCGTTGCCCGCACCGGGGTCGAAATGGAGGCTCTGGTCGCTGCTTCGGCGGCAGCCCTGGCTCTTTACGACATGATCAAGGCCATGGACAGGGCGGCGGTCATCGGCCCTGTGGGAGTGGTGCGCAAGAGCGGTGGCCGGCGAGGGGAGTACCTGCGTCCGTGGCCGCCGGCAGAGGACCCTGCCAGCGGCCCGGTGGTAGAATAAAAGGGGCGCGGGACCGTTCGGCCGCAGCCAAGGAGACATCATGTTCGGACTGGGAGTCCAGGAACTACTCATTATTCTGGCGATCCTGCTGTTGATCTTCGGCCCCAAACGACTGCCTCAACTGGGCAGCGCCCTGGGGCGGACAATCAAGGGCTTCCGCAAGGGGGTCCAGGAGTCTGACGAGAACGAATCCTCTGAGGACCCGCAGATCCCCAAGTCGTCACCCTGACAGCGGTGGAGTCAGTAGCCGGCCATGCCCGGCGGGCCGGGGCCCGCTCCTGCTTCTGCCTGGCAGTGGTGAGCCTGCTGGCCCTGGGCCTGGCCGCTCCCCAGGCCGAGTCAGGGTTGGCCATCTCTGCATCCCGGCCTTCCATTCTCCTCCTCTCCATCGATACGCTCCGTGCCGATCAACTGGGCCTCTACGGCTATCCACGCCCTACGGATCCCGCCCTGGCCAGGGCGGTAGGCTCTTTCACCCTGTTTACAGCTGCCTTCACGCCCATTCCCCTCACCGTGCCGGCCCACGCCTCCCTGCTCACCGGCTTGCATCCGCGGGAGCTTGGCCTCCTGAACAATCGCCAGGGCCTCGCTCCCGATCATCCCGGTGCGACCCTTGCCCAGCGCCTGAAAGCCGCCGGGTATCGAACCGCCGCGGTTGTGGGAAGCGGAGTCCTGGCCGGGGGTCCGACCGGATTGGGGAGGGGGTTCGATATCTATCTCGATCCCGCACCCGGTGAGGCCACGACGCGCCGCACCGCCGCCGAGGTCAATGCTGCAGTGGCCCCGCTGCTGGAGATGGGCGAGGAGCCCCTGTTCCTCATGGTCCATTACTACGATGTCCACGAGCCTTACATCGTTCCTGACCGGCTGGCCTGCCTCCTGCGGGCAGATCCGGTTCTGGAAGACGTGCTGGAGCAGCGCCGGCTGCGGGGAGTGGCTTATAGCAAGGTTTTGAACCGGCGGCGCACGGAACCGCTGCGGCGACAGGGGAGCGAGATCACCTTGAGGGAAATGGTGGCGCAGTATGACGCAGCCGTTCGCCTTGCCACGGATCAGGCCGCCCTCCTTCTGGAGATGTGGGATGCCAGCCGATCCGGTCCGGAGAGCCTGGTCATCGTGACATCGGATCACGGTGAAGGGCTGGGACAGCATGGCTACTGGTCCCATGGCATGAACCTGTTCGACGAAACCCTGCGAGTGCCCCTCCTGGTGCGCTGGCCCGCCGCCCCGCGGGCCTCTCGCCGCCAGTTGGGGCAGGTCTCTCTCCTGGATGTGGCGCCAACGGTTCTGGCCGCCGCCGGTCTGGAGGCGCCGCAAGACCTCCCTGGCAGGGATTTGCGCCAGGTGGTGGCGGCCGGTGGCGACGTGGCGCGGCAGCCGCTGGTTGCCCAGAGAATGCGTTACGTGCCGGCCCAGCGCCCTCCCGGCCTGCGCAACTGGCGGGCGGGAGACGGGTTTGCTGTTCTTGACGGCCCATTGAAGTACATCGAAGAAGAGGAAGGACCGCCGACTCTTTATGACCGTGCCGCCGACCCTCTGGAAGTGAATGATCTCCTGCGACGTCTCCCCGGCAGGCGCGCACAATTTCACAATGTTCTGGCCGCCTGGATCGCCCGGTATCCCGATCGCCTGGTCTGGCCGCCACAGGCCGTGGACCCGGAGCGTGTCCGCATCCTGCGCAGTCTAGGTTACGTCGATCGCTGAACCCGGCGAGGTTTGACACTTCCGGAAGTACGGGGCTAATATTCCCGTCCGCCTTCCACCCAAATTTCCTTCCGGGAGATCAAGGTGCACCAGCGACCGTACGAATCGATCCTCGATCTGATCGGGCGGACCCCGGTTCTCCATTTGCGCAAGTTGAGCCCCGCAGGGTCCGCCAGGATCTATGCCAAGCTGGAGTTCCATAACCCCGGCGGCAGCATCAAAGATCGTCCGGCCCTGCAAATGGTTCTGGACGCCGAGGCCGCGGGATTGCTGCGCCCCGGTGCGACCATCATTGAACCGACCGCCGGCAACACCGGCATCGGCCTGGCCCTGGTGGGCGTCGCCAGGGGGTACCGCGTCATCGTTGTTGTACCTGTTGGGTTCAGCCGCGAAAAGTCCATGCTCATGGAGAGCCTTGGCGCCAGGGTGGTGCATACACCGGCCGCCGCACGGATGACCGGTGCCATCAAGGAGGCCCGGCGCCTTGCGGAGGCGATCCCTGGGGCCTTTGTACCGCAGCAGTTTGAAAACATGTCCAACCCGGAAGGCCATTACCGCACCACAGGGAGCGAGCTCTGGGAGCAGATGGAAGGCCGCATTGACGCCCTGACCATCGGCGCCGGCACCGGCGGGACGTTCACCGGCGTGGCCCGCTATGTGAAAGAGCGCAACCCCGACGCCGTGGCCATCCTGGTGGAGCCGGAAGGTTCCATCTTTTCCGGCGGCGAGCCGGGATGCCATCGGGTGGAGGGAATTGGCAATTCCTTCTGGCCGGAAGTCCTGGACCGCAGTCTTGTGGACGAAGTGATGATGATTTCCGCTGAGGAGTCATATGCCATGGTGCGCCGGCTGGCCCGCGAGGAAGGCCTTCTGGCAGGGGGATCCTCCGGCGCCAATGTGGCAGCGGCCATAGCCGTGGCCCGGCGTCTGCCTGCCGCCGCCCGGGTCGTCACCATCATTCCCGACAGCATGGAGCGATATCTGTCCCGGGGCCCTGAGGGGGATGCCCGGGCAGCCTCTCTGAACACTACCGCCCTGGACGCGGCCTGGCCGGTCCGGCGCCCCGATCTCTGACGCGATTCTTCACGCGTCCCAGGAGTCAACAGCCATGGGCTTTTGCACCGATGCGATTCATGCCGGCCAGGAACCCGATCCTGCCACAGGCGCGGTTTCCGTCCCCATCTACCAGACCTCAACATACGCCCAGATAGAACTGGGGCGCGACAAGGGGTTCGACTACGCGCGCTCCATCAATCCCACCCGCCTGGCTCTGGAACGCAGCCTGGCGGCCCTGGAGGGTGGGAAGTCGGCCTACGCATTCTCGTCAGGAATGGCCGCCATCACCACCGTCATGATGCTCCTCAAGGCCGGAGATCACGTGGTCTCGTCGGCCAACACCTACGGCGGGACATACCGATTGTTCGTGCACATCCTCCAGCAGTTCGGCATCTCATTCTCCTTTGTGGACACCAGCAGGATGGAGGAGATCAGCGGCGCCCTCCGTCCCGAGACGCGGCTGGTTTACGTGGAAACACCGACCAATCCCATGATGGAGATCACGGACCTGGAGGCGGTGGCTGCCCTCTGCCGGAAACGCAACCTGATCTCGGTCTGCGATAACACGTTCATGTCGCCGTACCTGCAACGTCCTCTGGCCCTGGGCTTCGACATCGTGGTCCACTCCACCACCAAGTTCATCAACGGGCATTCCGATTCGGTGGGTGGGGCGGTCATCACAACGCGTCCCGAGCATGGCGAACGGATCGGTTTTGCCCAGAACTCCGTCGGAGCCATCCTCGGCCCCATGGATTCCTTTCTGGTGCTGCGCGGCGTCAAGACTCTGGGGTTGCGCATGCAGCGGCACGATGCCAATGGCCGCGCTCTGGCCGCCTTCCTGGCGGATCACCCCGGAGTGGGGCAGGTCTATTATCCCGGCCTGCCGGATCATCCCGCCCATGAGCTCGCTGTCCGTCAGATGGACGGCTTCGGCGGTATGATCGCCTTTGATTTGGGCAGTCTGGAGGCCAGCAGGGCCTTTCTCAATGGCTTGCGCGTCTTCACCCTGGCGGAAAGCCTCGGAGGTGTGGAAAGCCTGGCCTGCCATCCGGTGTCCATGACTCATGCGGCCGTGCCCCGGGAGGATCGCCTGCGCATGGGTCTCACCGACGGTCTGGCCCGCCTCTCGGTGGGGATCGAAGATCTGGAAGATCTGCAGGAGGATGTGGAGCGCGGGCTGGCTGCCATCAAGCGATGACGGAGAGGGCGGTGGGTGGTCAGCTCAACCGCTGACGGGATCCCCGGCTGCCTTACCGACGGCTGAGTTGAGCCATGCCAGCACGGCCGGGTCGGCATCGGCCACGGGCAGGGCCAGGACCTCCGGGAGCTCATAGGAGTGGAGGCTGCGGATGGCTTTGCGCAGAGCCTGGAACATGCCGGTGGTGGTCTTGATCACCAGCAGGAGTTCCTCATCGTCCCAGAGCTTGCCTTTCCAGCGGTAGATGGATCGGACGGACGGCAGGATATTGACGCAGGCCGCCAGGCGCTGCTCCACGAGGGCCTCAGCGATGCTGCGGGCCTGCTCCTCCGATCCGACGGTCGTCAGGACCACCAGGGCGTCCTGGTCTGATTTCTTCTGGGTAGCCACGATTCGTCTCCTGCCAGGTTCCCGGTTGCGGGCTGGGATTCTAAAAGACGTCGATCCGGGGTGTCAAGCGCCCGCATCTCCTTGATAGGAAAAGACCTGCATGTTAAATTGGCGTGGTGGGAAGCCTGTGATTCGCTTCGGAACATCCGGATGGCGAGCAGTCATCAGCGACGAGTTCACTTTTGCGAACGTGCGCCGTGTGACGCGCGCGGTGGCCGGCGTTGTGAGCCGCCATACGGGCAAGCCGGCGCGACTGGCCATCGGATATGATACCCGCTTCCTCTCGGAGCGCTTCGCCGCGGAAGCGGCCAAGGTCCTGACCGAGGCGGGCGGCCCGACCTACCTCTCGGGGGAACCGTTGCCCACGCCCGTCCTGGCCTTCGCCATCACCCATCTTGGCCTGGATGGGGGCCTCAACGTGACCGCGTCCCACAATCCTCCAGAATACAATGGTTTGAAGTTTTCCACCGCCCAGGGGGCACCGGCCCCACGGGAAATCACCGATCAAATCGAAGCTCAGCTTGTCCACGTGAGCCAGGATCCGGTCGCTGACCAGCATGCCGAGCTTCTCAGCCTGGCGCCCCGGGAAGCTTATTTCGCGCGGCTGCGGGAACTGGTGGATGTGGATGCTTTGCGCGCACGTCCTCTGCGCGTCGGGTTCGACGCCCGCTTCGGCACCAGCCGGGGCTGGCTGGACCGCTTCCTGGAAGAGAACGGGGCCACGGTGGTGCGGGTCAATGATCGTCGTGATCCCCTGTTTGGTGGCGGCACGCCCGAGTGCTCAGGCGCCAATCTGAACAGTTTGAAGCAGGTCGTGACGGCAGAAGGCCTCGACCTGGGGCTGGCCACCGATGGTGACGGCGATCGCTTCGGCGTGGTGGATAGCGACGGGAAGGAAATGTCGCCCAATATGATTCTTGCCCTCCTGGCCGATGATCTGCTGCGCACGAGGGCATGGGCCGGCGGCATCGGACGGACTGTGGCCACCACACATCTGCTGGACCGGATCGGGGCTCTCCATGGGCGGGAACTGTACGAGACGCCAGTGGGGTTCAAGCACTTTCAATCCCTCATGGAGAAGGGCGCCATCTTCATGGGTGGCGAGGAAAGCGCCGGCTTCTCGGTGGCAGGACACGTGCCGGAGAAAGATGGGATCCTGGCGGGCCTGTTGGTGGCGGAACTGGTGGCGCGGCGGGGCCCCGGCCTGAGCGCTCACCTGCGCACTCTCTTTGCGGAGATTGGGCCCCTCTATTCTCAGCGCCGGGACCGCCGTTTCGACCCGGAGTCCCGAGAGGTTCTGGAGTCGCGCCTGAAGGAAGTTCCGGCCAGCCTGGCGGGGGAGAGTATTCAGCGCACGGTGAGCATCGATGGCACCAAGTGGATACGCCATGACGGCGCCTGGCTCATGGTCAGATTGTCGGGGCCGGAACCGGTGGTCCGGCTTTACGCCGAGGCGGCCGATGAAACCACTGTGACCCACTTGCTGGACCAGGGAGAGGCCCTTCTTCCGTAGGGGCCGCGAGGGAGGACAGCATGGATTGCATCCGGGATATCAAGGCCAGGGAGATTCTTGACTCGCGTGGAAACCCGACTCTGGAGGTCGATGTGCAGCTTGAGTCCGGTGCCCTGGGACGTACCGCTATCCCTTCCGGTGCGTCGACCGGTGTGCGGGAGGCGGTGGAACTGCGCGACGGTGAAGCCCGGTTTGCCGGCAAGGGCGTGCGCAAGGCCATGGCCCATGCCACGGGAGTGTTGCTGGAGGCGGTCATGGGCTGTGATGCTCTGGATCAGGCCGGGGTGGACCAGCGCCTGCTGGCTGCCGACGGCACCCCCAACAAGATGCGCCTGGGTGCCAACGCCATCCTCGGTGTCTCCCTGGGGACCGCCCGGGCGGCAGCCAACAGCCGCGGTGTCTCTCTCCACCGGCAGCTCGGGAGCAAGGAGGAAATCCTTCTCCCGGTGCCCATGATGAACATCCTCAATGGTGGCGAACATGCGGACAACAATGTCGATATCCAGGAATTCATGATCCTTCCGGTGGGCGCCGCCAGTTTCGCCGAAGGGCTGCGCGCCGGCAGTGAGATTTACCATGCTCTCAGGAAGGTCCTGCGGCAGCAGGGCCTCTCCACGGGAGTGGGGGACGAGGGGGGATTCGCACCGAATCTCTCTTCCAATGAGCAGGCTCTGGATGTGATTGTGGAGGCGGTGGGCAGGGCGGGATACAGCGCCGGGGATGACATCCTCCTGGCTCTGGATGTGGCGGCGTCCTCCTTTTGCGAGGGCCGGCGCTACCGGCTCTTGGCAGGTGGCGAGCGCCTTCTGGATGCCGATGGCATGATCGAGTACTACCGTGAGCTGCTCTCCCGCTATCCCATCGTGTCTCTGGAAGACGGCCTGGGCGAGGATGACTGGGAAGGCTGGCAGCGCATGACCGAGGCTCTGGGCGGGGAGGTTCAGGTGGTTGGCGATGACGTGTTCGTCACCAACCCGGAAACGGTGAGCCGGGGCATTGCCGACGGCGTGGCCAACAGCGTACTCATCAAGCTCAACCAGGTGGGGACTGTCACCGAGACTCTGCAGACCATGGCCCTGGCGCGGGCAGCGTCTTACAGCCAGGTGGTTTCCCATCGTTCCGGTGAGACCGAGGATACGAGCATTGCGGATCTGGCCGTGGCCGGGCAATGCGGCCAGATCAAAACCGGTGCTCCCTGTCGCGGCGAGCGCGTCGCAAAATACAATCGCCTGCTGCGCATCGAAGAGGAGGCTGGCACGCGGGCCCGCTACGCTGGCCGATCTCCCTATGCCCGGCTGGCTGCAGGCACCAGGTGACACGTCCGCGCAGGGGCGATAGGCCTGCCGTGCCCATAGGAGGAGGGGTCATCGTTGCCGTGGTTGTTGCCGTGGCGGCCCTGCTCACGCTCCGTTTCATGGTGGCCGATGACGGCTATCCGGCGATTCTCGACCTGCGCGCCGAGATGAGCGAGACGGACCTTGAGTTGCACCGCATGCAGGAGGAGAACCGCCATCTGAGACGTCGGATTACGGCCCTGCGCACGGAGCGCTACCCTGTGGAGAAGATGGCGCGAGAAGAGCTGGACTTCGCTATCCCCGGCGAGATCATCTATCTTTTCCCGGCCGATCTCCCAGCCCCGAGGCTGAAAACCGACGTGTCCTCCAGCGAGGAAGAAAAACAACCATGAGGGAATCCAGCTCCTTGTACACTGGCGGCCGGGGAATCCTGCTGCTTTCGCTGCTCCTGCTCACGGCTCTTCAGTGCAGCGGCGACACCTTCGATCCCGGTGCTCTGGAATCTCAGGGTGATGCCGGCCGCGCGGCACTTGACCTCATCCGTGCTCATGGCGGCATGGCGGCTTACCGGGCTCTTGATGATCTGGAATACCGAGTCCGGGTGGAGCGCTACGATCCGGCCGGTGCCCTCAGTGGCGTCAGCGAGGAGATTCATCGCTTCGAGGCCGCCCCGCCGCGCCGCTACATCCTGCGCCGCACGGGCAGCCAGGTCCTGGAGATGGGCCTCAAGGGGGAGGCAGGCTGGATCCGCGTCGACGGCCAGGCACGGCCGGGTGGGGCGGCCGCGGATCGGGCGCGGGGCGATCTCTGGATCCGCTCGGTTCTCAATCGGGCGCCCTTCTCACTCGCGGACCCGGACGTATCCGTCTCCATGGCTCCCGATGGCAAGGCGATCTTGGCTCGCTGGGCGGCTGCCGGGAATGCCGGCGGCTCCATGGTCTTCTTCGCCGACCAGGAGACAGGTCGGTTGCAGCGGGTGGTATTCCGGGACCCGCGCCTGCCCGCCGACGCCCCCATGCAGGTTGCTCGCGTGGAAGACCTGCGCCAGGAGGACGGGGTCTGGCTGGTCGGTCAGTGGGGACTGGCGACCACCATCGCGGTGATGGCACAGCCGGACCTGGCGCGCTGGCGCTGGACCACGAGGGAGATTCGCACCCGCAACGGCTTTTCAGAGCAGTTGTACCAGGCGGGCAACACGAACTGATTCCTGCCTGCCTCAAGTGAGGCGAAGCTGCAGGGACAGGTAGCGAGATGAGAAGGGAGACTTCAGCCGGTCAGCCGCGCCGGACCCATTCGCTGGCAATAGTCATGGTCGTATCGTCTTTGCCATACCCTTGAGCAGGACCGAGAAGCTCAAGCAACTCCCGTTCCGTGATCGGGGTCACGGAAGGTTTCTGATAGGCCTTGCGCTCCTTGTTGTGTGCTCTGTGATCCATATCCTTGCACCCCCGGAAGGCGGCGGACCTTCGAATTCAACGGTTTCCACGTAGATCGTTTCACTCCTTATACTGCGGCGCGTACACCCCGTCAAGACAATGCCTTCCTTCCTGAGGTGCGGTAGACTTGAAAGCATGCGAAAGATGCCCATGATTCCGTTCCTCACCCGGGTCTTCTGCCTCCTGGCCCTCCTGGCGGCCTGGACCACGGTGAGCCTTGCCGGAGGGGCATCCACCACCCAGACGGCCCCGGCCGGCGAGAAGCCCCGTCCCCAGGCCTGCGCCGAGGGCGGGACTCTCGGCCCGATCCGTATTCAGGTCGGGGCGGTGGAAGCCCTGGCCTATGTTGGAAAAACCGTCTCGCTTCCGGTTCTCGTCAAAGGGGTTTGCGACCTTGGTGGCTTCAATTTCTGGCTGACTTACGACCACCGTGTGGTGCAACTGGTTGAGGTTGCAGAAACGCCGTTTCTTGCCGGTTCACCTCCCGTTGAACTTGCCTTCACCGGCTTGCAGCCCGGGGCACCTCGCCAGACAATCCGGGGAAGTCGTCCGCCTGGATCCGGCGGTGTTGACGGCCGAGGCATCCTGGCCAGGCTGGTCTTCCGGGGACTCGCCGAGGGGAACACTCGCATCAACCTGGTGCGTCTGCACCTGTACGATCCCCAGGGTGAGGAGATCGACTCGTTCCAGGTCCCGGTTCGTATCACCGTGTTGCCGGTTTGGGTGCAGCCCGGCGATCCCCGGGATCCGCGTCAGTCCGGTGGCCGGCGGCCCTGAAGAGATGGCCGCACTGGAGCTGCGCAGGTGACCCGAGGCGAGACCGAGGCGGCCCGTGAGCGGGCGGCCATGGTGCGCCATCAGTTGCTGGCCAGGGGTATGGTCCGGAGTCCGGTGCTCACAGCCATGGGAGAGGTGCCCCGGGAGATGTTCATTCCCCGGTCGCGCCGGGCCGCTGCTTACGACGATGCGCCGTTGCCCCTGGCCGGCGGCCAGACCATCTCCCAGCCCTATGTGGTCGCGCGCATGACCGAGGAGTTGGGTCTCAGGGGTGACGAACGCGTCCTGGAGGTGGGGACCGGCAGCGGCTACCAGACGGCCATCCTTGCCCGTGTGGCCGCAGCAGTCTACAGCATGGAGCGGGACGCGCTGCTGCTGGAGCGGGCCAGGGAAGTTCTCACTCGCCTGGGGTACGACACAGTCCATCTGCGCCACGGTGATGGACGCCTGGGCTGGCCGGAGATGAAGCCGTTCGGTGGCATTCTGGTGGCCGCTGTGGGCCGCGAACCGCCACCGGCCCTCCTGGCCCAGCTGGCACCGGGGGCGCGTCTGGTCATGCCGCTCAAAGATCCGGATGCCGAGGACGGTGAAGTCCTGATGCGCCTGGAGCGCCAGGGGGAAGGATTCCGCCGGACACCGCTCTTTCCGGTGCGATTCGTGCCGCTCCTGGCCGGCATCAGGTAGGGCTGGCGAGTTGTCCCCCGACAGCGTAAACTATGTGCCAGGAGGTGTCCATGACTGACAGCACCGCAAGCGTTGCGACCGGTGAGAAGCAGCAGGGGGCCACGGGCAGGTCCAGTCTGTTGCAGTTGACATCGGCGGCAGCTACCAAAGTGCAGCAGTTCAGCGCTGATGACGCCCATCAGGGGAAGACTTTCCGCGTTTATATCGAAGGCGGAGGCTGTTCCGGTTTTCAGTACGGCTTCTCATTTGACCAGTGCCGTGAGGACGACACACGCGTGGCGGTGGAAGATGTGGATGTCCTGGTGGATCCCCAGAGCGCAATGTACCTGCGTGGTGCCGTGGTTGACTGGCAGGAAGGGTTGAGCGGCGCCGGCTTTGTGGTCCGCAACCCTAACGCCAGCGGTTCCTGCGGTTGCGGGATGTCCTTCTCCGTCTGATCTCCGCCCGGACCCTGTCAGGGCCGGGCTGGTTCCGCCAGACAGCGCCGGATTTCTTCTCTCACGGCTGCATGGGTTTCCACCGGCAGGCGCCGCGTCAGCAGCGCTCGAGACGCGGTGTCCCCGATCCGGCCCAGACCCCAGGCGGCATGCTCGCGGACCAGGGGTTCGGCGTGCTCCAGTCCACCGGCCAGGGCATCTCGGGCAGTTGGGCTGCCCCAATTGCCCAGGGCCACCATGACGTTGCGCAGCAGGCCGCGCCAGCGGGTGCGCCAGACGGGTGTGTGGCGATATCTTCGCCGGAATGACTCCGCATCCAGAGCAGCCAGATCCAGAAGGTCGGTGTGGGTCTGGTCGCCGGAGTAGGCGGTGTCGCCGGCCGGCTGCGGTGGTGCGTTGAGGGGGCAGACATCCTGGCAGTCATCGCACCCGAAAACCCGGTTGCCCATGAGAGGACGCAGATCCAAGGGGATGGCCCCCTTCAACTCGATGGTCAGGTAGGAGATGCAGCGGCGTGCATCGATGATGCCGGGGGCGACGATAGCCGCTGTTGGACAGGCCGTGATGCACATGGAGCAGGGTCCGCATTCATCCTCCACGGGAGAATCCAGGGGCCATTCCGCATCGGTGGCCAGGCCGCCGAGGAAAAAGAGCGACCCCGCCCCGGGGAGCAGGAGGTTCCCGTTCTTTCCGATCCATCCCAGGCCGCCGGCAGCGGCCAGGGCTTTCTCCATGAGGGGGCTGCTGTCCACGAAGGGGAGGGCGCGATATCCGGCCTTCTCGAAAATGGGGATCAGACGGGACAGTTTTTCCTTCAGGACCTCGTGATAATCACGACCCCGCGCATAGCGGCTGATGGCGGCCCGAGACGGAGTCGTCGCACACGGGGAGCCGTGATTGTAACCCTGGGCAAAGAGGGCCACCCGGCGGGACCATGTTGCCCAGCTGCGAGGATCGGCGCGGCGGCGCCCCAGCCGTGCCATGTAGCTCATCTCACCGTGATGGCCCGCCGCCAGCCAGGTGTCCAGAGCCAGGCCCGCTCCCGGCGGGTCTTCCGCCAGGGCCACAGCCGGGCCGGTGAGTCCCATGGTGGCCGCTGCCCGGCGGACTTCCTCCAGGAGTTCCAGGTCATGCTCGCTTCCTCCGACCATGGGCAGGGTCAGCCTCAAGCCGGTCCACCGGCCAGGGGGTCCTGCCCTGACAGGCGCTGGTATTCATCCAGGGCGAAGCGATCGGTCATGCCGGCCACGTAGTCACAGATGCCCCGCTCAACGGGGTCGCCGCTACCCCCACGACGGAGGTGGGGATCGGGCATGCGCTCCGGCGCGTCGGCATAAGCAGCGAACAACCCCTCGATGACCCTGCGATAGCGCCCCCGGGTGGCTTCCATGTGCGGATGCCGGTAGAGATGCTGGTTAAGGTAGCGTTTCAGATCGAGATTGCGGGTCGCCACGTCCCGGGGCAGGCCGATGAGTGTCTCGTCGCAAGCCCTCACATCCGCAAGAGTCCCCACGCCGGCCTCCTGCAGGCGCAAGGTTGATGATTGCACCAGTTCGGTCACCAGTTCATCCACCAGCCCACGTAAAGTCATGGCCTGGAGCTGAAACGGATCCGCCTTGGGGTAGCGGTCTTTGGTGCGAGCGGCATGATCGGCGAAGAGGGGGACTTCCGCCGCCAGGTCATCGTACTTCAGCAGTCGCGACTCCAGACCGTCATCGATATCGTGGTGGTTGTAGGCGATCTCATCCACCAGGTCGAGCATTTGTGCTTCCAGAGGGGCACCCAGGTCGGGATCGAACTGGCCGAACTCGGGGTCCCGCTTGGCATCAATGCGGCCCGAGTGCTTGGCGATGCCCTCCCGGACTTCCCAGGTCAGGTTCAAACCAGGAAAGTCGGGGTACCGATCCTCCAGGACTTCCACAATGCGCAGAGACTGGCGGTTGTGGTTGAACCCACCATGCCCGACCATGAGGCCATCCAGGACCTCCTCTCCCAGATGCCCGAAGGGTGTGTGCCCCAGGTCATGGGAAAGGGCGAGGGATTCAACCAAATCGTTATTCAGATGGAGGGCCTGAGAGACGGTGCGGCCGATGAGAGAGACTTCCAGGCTGTGGGTCAGGCGGGTCCGGTAGTGGTCGCCTTCATGATTGACGAAGACCTGGGTCTTGTATTCCATGCGGCGAAAAGCGCGGGAGTGAACAATACGGTCCCGATCTCGCTGAAATGGTGAGCGAAAGGCGTGCTCCGCCTCAGGATGACGGCGGCCACGGGAATTGGCCGCACTGACGGCATAAGGGGCGAGAGAGCCCGGTTTCGCGGGGTGGAGACGACTCATGGCGGGGGGCAATTCTAGCCCCGGGTCTCCCTCCGGCGCAAGCGCGCCCGTTGTGGCCGTGGCGGTGTTGGGCTATGCTCCGCCACGCGCCGCAGGACTCAAGCCCTCCGGAGTTTGACGTGGTCCCCGAATCATACCTGCCACTCTCCCTTCTCCTCCTGGCGGCCGGAACGTTCCTTGGCGGCCTGGTTCCCCTGCTGCGCCGCTGGAGCGACGAGAGTGTCTCCATTCTTCTGTCGTTCGGCTCGGGGATTATCCTGGCAGTGATCTTTCTCCAGATGATCCCCGCCACTTTTCAACTGACCGGTACCTGGGGAGGAGCAGGCCTCCTGGCCGGCTTCATCGTGACTTCTCTGCTGGAGGCGGAGTTGCATGCCCACCGGCGGGGAGGTGGTCACGGCCACGGCGAGCCGGAGCTGCATCTGGCAGGGATGGTGGTGGCCATGGGGATGGCCATCCACGCCGTCATGGACGGGCTGGTCCTGGGAGCGGGCATGACTCTGGAGGAACTGGCGCCATCGGTCTTCTTCGCCATTCTCATCCATAAGGGGCCTGACGCCTTTGCTCTGACCACAGTGTTGCTCGCCTCGGGTCTATCACTGCGGCGCATCCTGGTGGTGCAGGGATTCTTCTCTCTGGCGACACCGGTGGCGGCGGCGCTGGCCCTGAGCTTGCTCATGGCCCTGCCCGCGGCGGGAGTGGGAGTTGCACTTGGAGTGGCGACCGGGATACTCCTGGCCGTGGTCAGCGAGGACCTCCTGCCGGAAGTGCACCGCCGCGGTGGGCGCAGCTTCGTGTTCACGGTGGCGGCTCTGATCTCCGGTATCGCTGCGGTGGGCCTCTATGTGTTGATTCTCGCCTGAAACCGGGGGGGACATGGCGTATCTGACTCTCAAGAGTGGACCCCGGATTTTTTACCGGGAACGTGGCCAGGGTGAACCACTGCTTCTCATCATGGGCACCGGCGCCGATCACACATTCTGGGGACCGCAGATTGAGGCCTTCTCCAGGACATACCGGGTCATCGTGTATGACGCCCGCGGCGGGTGCGCTCTCTGCAGCTTCATGGGACCTGGGCGCGCTCCGACGCCTGGTTTCGGCGCATGATCGATACGCTGGAATATCCCATCCGTAAGAGCGATGATCGCGCGGCCTTCATTCGTTCTGCCCTCATGTGGATCCTCTCACCGTATTTTCTTGCAGAGCAGCCCGCCCTGGTTCGGGAAATGGAGGAAGCGTTCGTGGATGGCGATTATCCCCCCTCCCAGGACGGGTTGCTGGGACACTTTCATGCCGATAAGACCCATGACGCACTGGATCGGCTGGAGCAGGTGCGGGTGCCGACTCTCGTCACCTGCGGCCAATGTGACGCTCAGGTGCCCCAGCGGTACGGCCGCCAGGTAGCGGACCGTATCCCCGGTGCCACCTGGCACCTGTTCCAGGGGCCAAGGGCCTCTCACCTGGCCTGCATGGAAATGTCCGAAGAGTTCAACCGGGTGGGAATGGAGTTCCTGGCCAAGGTGGATACTTGAACCTCATGTTAGACTGCATGGCTCCAGAGCAGGGAGGAAGCGATTCATGACGTCCCGGGGAGAAAGCTGGGCTCGGCTGGTGAGCGATCTCCTGGAGGATCTTGCCCGGGTGATGTCCTCTCACCTGCGCCTGGCTCGGCAGGAAGCCGGCGAGCAGGGGCGGGAGGTGATCCGGGGCACAGCTCTCGTCCTGGCCGGTGCCATGACCCTCCAGTCGGCGCTTATCCTGGCGGCGGCCGGCCTGGCCCTCGCGGTGGGGCGCTGGCTGCATGAGCCCATTCTGGGACTGCTGGCGGCAGCCGCTATGTTGCTTGTTGCAGGCCTTGCTCTCCTGTTGTGGGGTCGCGGTCGTTTGCGACGGCTGCGCCTGCTGGCTGAAACCTGTGAAGAATTGGGAGAATCTCGACGGTGGTTGGAGAAAGAAATTTTCCCCCGCCTGAGGCGGAACGCAGACGACTGAGGGCCGAACTGGCGACAGCTCGGGCCGGAGTCAGCCGGAATCTGGCGGCGGTGGAAGCTCGCCTGCGGGGCCCGCTGCGGCAGGTGGTCCGCTGGCGCTGGTCGGTGCCGGTGCTGCTGACGGCGGTCGCCGGTGTTCTGGTGGCAAATCTTGGCCGGAGGCGACGTCCCTCCATGGGCCGGGAGCAGGAGCGCCACTGGGCCCAGAGCCTTCTGCGAACCACTCTTGCACCCCTCCTGCTGCGCGCGGCTGCCCGCTATGTGGAGGCCCGCCTGCTGGCGGCCGGCCGCCGGGGGCCGACCATGCCTGGGCGGTGATTCGTTGCGCGCGCGCGCGAGGCCGTGATAGATTCGCGCATCTTGGGCGGCTAGCTCAGCTGGGAGAGCACCACGTTCGCAACGTGGGGGTCGAGGGTTCGAGTCCCTTGCCGTCCACCAGCCCCCTCCTTCTTCTTCGCCCAGGAGACCTCTGTCCGGGCCTCAGAAACTCCAGAACACAGGAATGAGGATGGTCGCCAGGATCCACAGCATAAAAACGAGAGGAGCGCCTACGCGCGCGAAGTCCGTGAAGCGATAGCCACCGGCGCCATAGACCAGGGTGTTGGTCTGGTAGCCGATGGGGGTGACAAATGATGCGGAAGCCGCGATGGTCACGGCGACGAGAAAGGGACGGGTGTCGACCCCGAGACTCTCGGCCGTGGACAGGGCAATGGGAACCATGAGTACCGCGGCGGCGTTATTGGACAGCATTTCCGTGCAGATGGCCGTCAGGAGATAAACCGCTGCCAAGACGGCGTAGGGGCCCAGGCCGGAGGTCAGGCGGACCAGTTCATCGGCGATGGCGCGGGCCGTGCCTGTGTCCTTCAGGGCAACGCCCAGGGCCATGGTGCCGGCGATGAGGACAAGGAGCTTGAAGTCCACGGCGCTGTAGACCTCCCGGGGACTCACGCATCCGCCAAGAACCATGAGAAGGGCCCCGGTCATGGCCGCGGGCAGGAGCGGAACGACACCGGTGGTGATGGCCAGGACCACACCAGCCAGGATGCCCAGGGCCCAGGCAGCTTTTGACTTGGGCACCCGCACCGGGCGCGGTTGCTCCAGGAGAATGAATTCATCCACGTTCTGCAACTGGTTCACCGCGTTCTCATCACCGTAGAGCAGAAGGATGTCCCCGGCGCGCAGCTCCATTTCAGTGACCTTGTCGCGGAAATGGGCCCCCCGGCGCTGCAGTGCCATGACCGTGACGCGATAGAGACGGCGGAAGCGGGCATCTCCCACCTGCACGCCTACCAGGGGCGAGTTGGGCAGGATGACAACCTCGGCCATGGTGGCCGCGGTGGGGTCGAAACGCAACTGCCCACTGGCCAGTTCCGGCAGAATCTCCAGGCGATCCTCTCCCTGGACCGAAACGAGGGTGTCCACCACCCCGCGGCTCATCAGGACATCACCGGCCTGGATGATGATCTTGTCCAGGGGCGGCCAGAGGATCTGTTCACCCCGCACCACCTGGAGGATGGTGAGATCCGGATGGCGGGCGAGGACCGACTTGGCAAGAGTGGACCCCACCAGGGAGCTGCCCGCGCCCACCTGGATCTCGGTGAGATACTCCCGTGGAGCGCGAGGGCCGGCGACGGCTGAAACCGGGCGCCGCTCCGGCAGGAGGTAGCGGCCCGCCGTCAGCATGTAGACAATGCCCACAGCCGTGAAGGTGAGGCCTATGGGAGCGAGCTCGAACATGCCCAGCGGGGGAGAGCCGTTGTCCACGGCCAGACCCGACACCAGGAGATTGGTGGAAGTGCCTATCAGGGTGCAGGTGCCACCGAAGATGGAGGCGAAGGAGAGGGGCATGAGCAGGCGGGACGGGCTGGTGCCGAACTTATGGGCCAGGGAAATCACCAGGGGAATGAAGATCACCACCACGGTGGTGTTGTTGATGAACGCCGACATGGAGGCCGCCGTCAGCATCAGGAGGAAGAGCAGCAGCAGAGGGCCGCCCCGCGAAAAGCGGATCAGACGTTCGGCCACGAAGGCCAGGGCACCCGTGTTGTTGAGGCCCGCGGCCAGAACGAACATGGCCGCCACCGTGAGCAGGGCAGGATGTGCGAAACCGGCAAAGGCCTGTTCAGGTCTGACCAGTCCCAGGAGGGTCACGGACACCATGAGCCCCATGCCCACCAGGTCCACCCGCACCAGTTCGGTCACGAACAGGAAGAGAGCGAGGGCCATGAGGACCAGCACGATGATCATGGCACCCACGGTCGGGTCTCCTAGCTTTCCAGGATGCCGTCAGGATCGGAGTTGGCCAGGACCGTGCGGTAGTAAGGGAGCAGTTCTGTCTCATAGATGGATGCAAGGCCATCCATGAGTTCCAGGGGATCGTCGGCGTAAACCACCCGTGCCCCGGTGTCCTTGTGGATAAAAGAGATGATTTGGCGCAGGTTTTCGGTAATGCCGCCTGTTCCCGTGAGGGCGCCGATGATCTTCGCCTCATCGTAGGCGATGGCGAACTCTCCCAGGGTACCTGAGCGACCGCCGGCCAGGATCACCATGTCACAGGTGCGGATATTCTCGATTTCACGGCCCATGAGCCCGGAGCCCGTGTAGATGATGACATCATAGCCGCGACAGGGCGATCTGTACTTGAGCATGTGCTCGCCGAAGTTGAGGGCTGGGCTGATGCCCACCACGGTGCCGCCCTCGGCGTTGGCCCCGCGCACCGCCTGGTGAGGCAACCCGGGGCAGGCGCCGGTGACCAGGACCCAGTTGCGCCGGGCGATCTCCTGTCCCAGCTGGTAGACCTTATCCATGACGCCGGGAGCAATATCGCCGCCGGCGGATCCCATGACACCCACGGCGACGCGGTGCAGTTTGCTGGGGTCTCTATCTGGAGATAAACCCATATTGACCTCCCAACCCAGAGCGCAGTATCTTACCATGGTGATTTGCTTCTCCCCACTGCGCCCCTTAGATTCATCCAAGGGGGGAGGAACCGATGGAGAAGACTCTGGCGGCCCGCGAGAAAATCGTGGCGCATCTCAAGGACGGCGAAATCTGCAAAGGGTACACCCGTGATTTCGATGGCCTGCGGACGTCATTCCATGTCTACAGCCCGGAGAATCCGATAGCCCGATCGTCCCGCATCGAACTGGATGAACTGAAGGCTCTTTTTTATGTACGCAGCTGGAAAGGCCGCGCGGGTCGGGTGGAGCGCTGCTACTCCTTCGCCCAGGAGAAACGCCCCCTGGGCAGGCGTGCCGCGGTGCGCTTTCGCGATGGCGAGCGCATCTGGGGTTATGTCCTGGATGAAGAACCTGCTCATGCAGGCTTCTTCATGATTCCCGCCAATCCTCAGGATAACAATCTGAAGATCTTCGTGATTCACTCGGCCATGGAAGAGATTTCCTACCTCCCTGACGAGGTCGAAACAAGCCACTGACGCCGCCTCATCCCGAGGCCCCGACTGCCCCGCCTGCGTGGTAGGATTCCCATCCACGCCGGGAAAGTCAATGAGCCAAATCGAGAGAGAGAGCCTGCCCCTGGACGTCTTGTTCGTGGGCGGTGGCCCTGCCGGGCTCGCTGGCGCTCTGCGCCTGCGCCAGTTGCTGGATGCCCATAATGCCGCAGGAGTTGGGGAGCCTCTGGACCTGGAGATCGCGGTCATCGACAAGGCGCGTGAACCCGGCAAGCATGGTATTTCAGGCGCGGTCTTCAACGCGGCCTACCTGCGGGAATTGATCCCTGATTGCAAGGAGAAGGGCGCGCCGCTGGAGCGGAAGGTCGGCGAAAACATCTTCGCCATCCTCACGCGTGGCACGGCCCTGCCCATCCCCAAAATGCTGGTGCCGCGCCAGAATCGTCACGTGGGCGATTACTGGACCATCTCCCTGGGGCGCATGGTGGGCTGGCTGGCTGAGCAGGTCGAGGAGGCGGGCGTTTATGTGTTCCCGGATACCTGCGGGGTCGAGATCCTGTACGACCAGGAGGGCAGGGTCAACGGCGTGCGCACCGGCGATAAGGGCCTGGATGGGGATGGAAATCCCAAGGCCAACTTCGAGCCCGGACTCGACCTGCGCGCGCGGGTGACGGTTTTCTGCGAAGGCCCGCGGGGGACCCTGGCCGAGGACCTGATCCAGAAGTTCGACCTGCGCGCCGAGTGTAACCCGCAGATCTATTCACTGGGAGTCAAAGAGACCATTCGTGTGCCGCGGGCAACATCAGGACGGGGCACGGTGGTGCACACCATGGGATACCCGCTGCCCGGGTATGCTTTCGGCGGTGGCTTCCTCTATGAACTGGCGGACAATCATTACACCCTGGGGCTCGTGGTCTCGCTGGGTCATGGCAACCCGGCGCTCGATGTACAGCAGGAATTCAACCTCTGGAAGGCGCATCCTTTCATCCGCCGCTATATCGACGGCGGCGAGGTGGTTTCCTACGGGGCCAAGGTGATTCCCGAGGGAGGCTATTTCTCCCTCCCTCGGCTTTACGCGCCGGGCGCTCTTCTCTGCGGGGACTCGGCCGGCTTCGTCCATGTCAGCCAGCTCAAGGGCATCCATCTGGCCATGAAGAGCGGCATGCTGGCCGCCGAAAAAGCGTTTGCCGCCCTGGCCGCCGACGATGTCTCCGCCGACGGCCTCAAGAGTTACCATGATGCGATTCATGAGCATGCCATGACCCGCTCTCTCTGGCGGGATCGCAATTTTCGGCAGGCTTTCCGCCATGGCCTTCCCGCCGGCCTCATCCTGTCCCAGTTGTACAGCATGCTGGGCGGGGGGCCGCGCCGGCGTTTCCGGGTTGAAGAGGACCACAAAGCATGGCGGAACGTTTCCCATTTCAAGCCCCGGCCGGAACCGCCTCGGGATGATCTGCTTCTGGACAAGTTGACCGATGTGGACCGATCACGGACTGAACATCGCGAGGATCAGCCCAGCCATATCAAAATTCTCGACCGGGACATCTGCGCAACCACCTGCCTGCCGCGCTACGGTCAGGCACCCTGCACCCACTTCTGCCCTGCCCAGGTTTATGAACTTGAAGAGCAGGAGGGAACGCCGTTCATCCGGGTGAACTTCAGCAACTGTGTCCATTGCAAGACCTGTGTCATCGTGGATCCCTGTGCCAGCGGTCAGGTGGCGGGCATGCAGAACATCCAATGGCGGGCGCCTGCCGAAGGCGGGCCCCGCTATCAGCTTCTCTGAGAACGCCCGGGGGGCAGCCTCGCTCAGGTGGCCGGTTTCTCATCCTGGGGTGAAGATGGCGCGGGCTCCAGGGAGGCATCCATCCCGTGGGCGCGCAAGGCCGCGCAGATCTCCTCGCCATGGGCCGCCTGCCTGGTCTCCAGGAGCAACTGGACCTGCACGTCACCCAGGGGAACCCGCCAGCTGGATCGGTCGTGGCGAATATCCAGGATATTGGCCGGCTGGGTTGCAACAATGTTCAGGATATCCCGGAGATGCCCCGGTCGGTCTGGAATGTTCACCACCACCAGCACGTAACGCCCGGCACTGATCAGGCCGCGTTCGATGACACGAGCGATGAGGTTGGTATCGGCGTTACCGCCGGAAAGCACAACCACCGTACGCCCCAGGCCTGTGGGGAGGCGCCCCGCCAGCAGGGCCGCCATGCCGGCGGCGCCGGCACCCTCCACCACCAGCTTGGTCGTTTCCATGAGGTAGACCATGCCCTGGCTGATCTCCTCATCGCTGACGGTGACGATCCCTTCCACATAACGGCGCATGACGGCGAACGTGGAGTCGGCCACGGCACGGACACGGATCCCGTCGGCCATGGTGGTGGCCTTTTCCAGGGTGACGGGCCGACCGGCCTTGAGAGAGCGGGCCGCCGGGGCGGCGCCCTGAGCCTGCACGCCGAAGACGCGCACCTGGGAGCGCTGCTGGCGCACGGCGACGCTGATCCCGGCGATCAAACCACCCCCACCCACAGGCACGACGATGCTGTCCACCGCCGGCAACGCCTCCAGGATCTCCAATCCCGCCGTGCCCTGTCCTGCCTGAATGCGGGGGTCGTCAAAGGGGTGGATGAAAGTCAGACTCTTCTCCCGGGCGATCTGGTGCGCCCGCTCCATGGCCTCTTCAATTCCCCCTGCCACCAGAACGATCTCGGCGCCGGTTCGGCGCGTTCGCTCCACCTTGATGATGGGAGCGTCATGGGGCATGACGATGGTGGCATGAACATCCTGGAGCGACGCAGCCTGGGCAACACCCTGGGCATGGTTCCCGGCCGATGCGGCGACAACGCCGCGCTGGCGCTCCTGGTCACTGAGCAGGGCGATGCAATGAGTGGCGCCGCGTATCTTGAAGCTCCCCGTGTGCTGCAGGTTCTCGGCTTTGAGCCAGATGCCCTCGGTGCCTGGAAGTCTCTCCGTCAGCGGGAAGAGCGGAGTATTGAGAACTCGTCCCTGCTGGTGTTCCCGGGCGCCCTGAATGTCGGCCAGTGTGATCACGCCAGATCCCGCGTGGGGATGGCCAGTCCATGTTGCCGGGCGGCCGCCAGCGCGTCCTCATAGCCGGCATCGGCATGGCGCAGGATCCCGGTCGCCGGGTCGGTGGTCAGGACCCGCTGCAGGCGCCGCGCCGCTGCCGCTGTGCCGTCGGCGACCACCACCATGCCGGCATGCAAGGACATACCCATGCCCACGCCGCCGCCATGATGCACCGAGACCCATGTGGCGCCGGCGGCGGTGTTCACCAGGGCGTTCAGAATGGGCCAGTCAGCGATGGCATCGGAGCCGTCCTTCATGGCCTCGGTCTCTCGATTGGGTGAGGCGACGCTGCCCGCATCCAGGTGATCCCGCCCGATGACCACAGGGGCGCTGATGGTGCCGTCGGCGACCATGTCGTTGATGCGCAGACCGAAGCGGGCGCGTTCGCCCTGACCCAGCCAGCAGATCCGGCAGGGGAGCCCCTGGAAGGCCACCTGTTCCGAGGCCATGCGAATCCAGCGGCCCAGGGCTTCGTCCCGGGGAAACTCCTCCAGGATGGCGCGATCGGTGGCGGCGATATCAGCCGGGTCGCCTGAGAGGGCGGCCCAGCGGAATGGGCCCTTCCCCTGGCAGAACAGGGGCCGGATGTATTCAGGAACGAATCCCGGGATGCGGAAGGCGTCACGCTGTCCACCTTCCACGGCACCGGCCCGGAGGTTGTTGCCGTAGTCGAAGGTAATGGCCCCGCGATCCAGAAGATCCAGCATGGCCGTCACCTGTTCAGCCATGGTCCGGACCGCAGCTTTCGTGTAAGCCGCTGGATCTTCCCGGCGCAGGGTGAGGGCCTCCTGGTAGGACATACCGTTGGGGACATAGCCGTTGAGTGGGTCATGAGCCGATGTCTGATCCGTGAGCACGTCTGGAATAATGTTGCGGCGGATCAGTTCAGTGACGACGTCGGCGGCGTTGCCACAGACGGCCACCGACAGGGGCCGGCCGGCCTCCCGTGCTTCCATGCAGAGGGAGAGGGCTTCATCCAGATCGGCGGCCTGCCGATCCAGGTAGCGGCTTTCCAGGCGGCGGCTGATGCGCTGGGGGTCGACCTCCGCCACCAAGCAGACGCCACCGTTCATGGTCACGGCCAGAGGCTGTGCGCCGCCCATACCGCCCAGGCCCGCGGTGACTGTCAGGCGTCCCTTGAGACTGCCGTCAAAATGGGCACGGGCCAGGGAAGCGAGTGTTTCGTAGGTCCCCTGCAGAATTCCCTGGGTGCCGATGTAGATCCAGGAGCCCGCTGTCATCTGGCCGAACATGGTCAGGCCGGCCCGCTCCAACTCGTTGAAGATGTCCCAGGTGGCCCATGCCGGCACCAGCAGGGAGTTGACCAGGAGAACCCGGGGCGCGTCCTGGTGTGTCGCCAGGATGCCCACCGGCTTGCCGGACTGGACCAGCAGGGTCTGGTCGTTCTCCAGGCGACGCAGGCTGGCCACGATGGCGTCGAAACAGGCCCAGTTGCGCGCCGCTCGACCGGTTCCGCCGTAGACGATCAACCGGTCGGGATCTTCGGCCACGTCGGGATCCAGGTTGTTCATGAGCATGCGCAGGGCGGCCTCCTGGGCCCAGCCCTTGCATGAGATCTTGTTTCCCCGGGGAGCGCGGACGGTGCGCGCGCCGGCAGGGCGACTGTCTGCGGGTGGGTTACTCCTTGCTCCTGCCATGGTCGGTCTCCTTGCCGCCGGGCTCGAGTTTCCCCTCAGGAAAGCTCGCCGCTGGCAGCCCCGGCCGCAGCCACCAGTGTCCCTTCGCCCAGCAGGTCCCGGGTTTGTTCGATAAGGGGTGTGAGGGTGCGGTCTTCGGCCAGGGCCGGCACGTGCAGCCGCAGGGCGGCCAGGGCGGCGGCCACGCCCTTTCCGGGTTTCAATGGCGCCAAAAACTCCAGGGCCTGGCCCGCTGCCAGCGTCTCGATGGCCAGGACGGTGTGGCAGTTGGCCACCACCTGGGCCGCCTTGCGCGCCGCCCAGGTACACATGGAGACATGGTCTTCCATGTCACCAGAGGTGGGAATGGAGTCGACGCTGGCCGGGTGAGCCAGTGTTTTGTTTTCCGAGACCAGAGAGGCGGCCGTGACCTGGGCGAGCATGAGGCCGGAATGCAGACCCGGATCGGGGGTGAGAAAGGCCGGTAACCCGGACAGGGCCGGATTGACCAACCGCTCCATCCGGCGCTCCGAAATGGAGGCCAGGTCGGCCATCACAATGGCCATCAGGTCCATGGCATAGCCCACGGGCGCGCCGTGAAAGTTGCCGCAGGAGATCATCTCGTCACGTTCCGCGAACACGAGTGGATTGTCGGTGCTGGCGTTGGCTTCCAATGTCAGCACATTCTCCACGTAGGACAATGCGTCTCGGACGGCGCCATGGACCTGGGGCATGCAGCGCAGGGCGTACGAATCCTGCACCCGATCACAATCTTCATGGGAGGCCGCGATCTCCGACTGGGCGAGAAGGCGGCGCAGATTCCCGGCGCTGAGTCCTGGACCGTTATGGCGGCGGGCCTCCTGAACGGCTGCGTCAAAGGGACGGGCGGACCCTTTGAGGGCTTCCAGAGACATGGCTCCTGCCAGGTCGGCCATGGTCACGAGCCGGCGCGCCTCCAGAAGGGCGAGGGCGCCGATGGCCGTGCTGACCTGAGTGCCATTGATCAGCGCGAGTCCTTCCTTGGCTGCCAGGCGCACAGGCGCAAGCCCCGCCTGGGAAAAGGCGAGAGCGGCGGGGAGTTCCTGGCCGCCCATCTCAACCTGTCCTTCCCCCATGAGGGCCAGGGCGAGGCATGCCAGAGGCGCCAGATCCCCCGAAGCGCCCACCGAGCCCTGCGCGAGGATGCGCGGGTGAATGCCGTGATTGAGCATGGCCAGCAGAGTGTCCACGGTTTCAGGGCGGATGCCTGAATGTCCTCTGGCCAGAGCGTTGGCTCGCAGAAGCATGGTGGCACGCACCTGTGCCCGCGCGAGCGGCTGGCCGACGCCGGCGCAGTGGCTGCGCACAAGGTTGCATTGCAGATCTTCCAGGCGGTCGACAGGCACCCGCACGCTGGCCAGGTGGCCAAAACCGGTGTTCACTCCGTAGACGGGAACGTTGCCGCTCGCCCGGCGGTCGACCACCTGACGGGCCGCGGACATACGCCGACGGGCCGCCGGTGCCAGCCGGGCGTTGCCGTGGCCGCTGGCCAGGGTGGCAAGCTGGTTCAGGCTCAGGGAATGGCCGTCCAGGAGGACGACGGAAGGATCTGGCTGGGGCATGGAGACTCTCTGCCGCCCGCAAACGGGCCGAGGGAGTCTACCACGGCATTCCCCGGGAAGGCAGGGATGGCCTGCCCGCCCCGGCGGCTCTATAATTCTCTCTGGAGAGGACCGTGCCATGCTTGTGCGTTGTCCACAGTGTCGATCGGAAATCCACCTCGCCGATTTCGATCCCCACCAGCGGGTTGTCACCTATCTCTGCAGTCGCTGTGCCGAGATCGTTCACATCGACCTGATCCTGGATGAGATCAATAGCGCGACCGCCGCGACATCATTCCAGCGGGTTCGCCAGGGGCGCACAATCCTTGTAGCTGACGATTCATCCGCCCTGTGCAGCGTCGCGGCCGAGATCCTCCGCCAGGAAGGACACCAGGTTCTGCTGGCCGCCAACGGTGACGAAGCAATGGAGCAGCTCGAGCGGCATCATCCTGACCTGCTCATCACCGGTCTCATGCTGCGAGGTATGGGCGCTGTTGAACTGCTGCGTCGCCTCCGGGGTCACAAGAGGCTGGGCGGCACCCGCGTTCTGATCATGAGCCAGATTGCCAAGTCGGAGGTTATTCATAATCTGGCGGCTCTCGGCGCCGATGGATTCCTGGACCAGGAACGCCTGGTGGAGACGCTGGTCTTTCGTGTGGGGCAGGTTCTGGATGACACGGCCGGCCCCCAGACCCGGCCCCGGGTAGGCGATACGGCCTGAGTCCCCCCAGCTTCCGTGACCCTCTTGGCGCCATTTCCAATGTGGTAGAGTGCGGCGCGCGGAGAGCGCAAGCCCGCTCCAAATCCGGAATCGAGAAGCTCATGGCTCATGCCATTGTCATCGGCGCCCAGTGGGGCGACGAAGGAAAAGGCAAGATCGTTGACCTGCTTTGCCCGCGGGTCGACGTCGTGGTGCGTTTTCAGGGCGGTCCCAATGCCGGACATACAATCTCGGTAGCCGGTCGGAAAACCTTCCTGCATCACATCCCGTCCGGAATCCTGCATGCCGGGAAGATCTGCCTCCTGGGCAACGGCATGGTGATCGATCCCCAGGGATTCCTGGAGGAACTGAACTCATTGCGCGCGGCCGGCATCGATCCCGATGGCCGTCTTTTTCTCTCGGATCGGGCCCAGATCATTTTTCCGCACCATCGGGATCGGGATGGCGTCAGCGAAGATGACAGCGCGCAAAAGATCGGCACGACCCGGCGTGGCGTGGGCCCGACTTACCAGGCCAAGGTCATCCGTGTGGGCCTGCGGGGTGCCGACCTGGACGATGCCGGCGAGTTGCGCCGCCGACTGGCCGCGGCTCGCCGCCTGGACCCGGCGTGGCCGGCCGGGGAGGAGGATGGCGGTCTGGATGCCATCGTGGCCCTGGCCCATGAATACCACGGGCAACTGGCTCCCTACCTGGATGACACCACAAGCCGTCTGCACGACCTTCTGGACAGCGGCTGCCGGGTTCTGTTCGAGGGCTCCCAGGGAACCATGCTGGACGTGGACCATGGCACCTATCCCTACGTGACCTCATCCAACACGGTGGCAGGCGCGGCCTGCGCCGGCGCCGGCGTGGGCCCAGGCGTTCTGGAGGGCGCCGTGGGCGTCTTCAAGGCCTATGCCACCCGGGTTGGCGAAGGGCCCATGCCCAGTGAAGAGCATGGAGAGAGGGGCGATCTCATCCGGGAGCGGGGCCATGAATTCGGGACCACCACCGGCCGCCCGCGGCGTTGCGGCTGGTTTGATGCGGTGGCGGGTCGGCACGCGGTGCGTGTCAATGGCCTGAAACTGGGCGCCCTGACCCTGCTTGATGTCCTCGATGTTCTGGATGAGATTCCCATCGCCGTGGCCTACGACATGCCCGCTGGGCGCAGCGATCGGGTGCCTGCCTCGGTGACGCAACTGGCCGCCGCCCGCCCGGTCTACGAAACGGTTCGCGGCTGGCAGCAGGACACCAGCCGGTGCCGCGCCTGGCCGGATCTTCCCCAGAGGGCCCGCGACTTTGTGGAGAAGCTGGAACAGCTCCTGGGCATCCGCTTCGTCGTGGTGTCGGTGGGACCGGATCGAGAGCAGACCATCATCCGCGACGCTGCAGCCCTGGATGCCCTCTTCGCTTGAAACGGGCCGCGGCCGTCCCCGGCACCTGGTCCAGAAATCGTATCTCTTCCACCGTGAGGGTCACCGCGCCGAACTCCGCCTGCACCCGACCGCGGAGCAGGTAAGGGCGGGTGTGGGTCAGCATGGTACAGAACCTGCGGTAAACATCAGGAAAGAATGTCGTCTCATACAGGGCGCTGGTGTCCTCGAAGGAGATGAATTCCATCTGCTCATGGTTGCGGGTGTTGACCACTTTGCCGGTCACATACCAGCCCACCGTGTGCACCGTTCGGCCCACATGGCGAGATAGATCACAGGCGCGGACGGTGGGCACCTGCGCAATTTGACGGCCGTAGAGAGTGAGAGGGTGACGGGAAGCGAGAAAGCCCAGGGTGTCCACCTCGTGCCGCAGGATCGTTGCCTGATCCAGCTGGGGTGCGTCGGGCACCGGCGCCAGGGGCGTGTCGAAGATCGGCAGGAGGGGGAGGCCTGACCCGCATCGGTGCAGGTCGGGCGTCATGCCGCCGCGCCCCCGGCGCCCCTGTTCCCATTCCAGGGCCTGCCAGGCCAGTTGCGGGCGGGTGCGACCGCAAGCGATGCTGTCGCAGGCGCCTGCGCGGATCAGCAGACGGATATCAGCCGGGTCCGGATCCAGGCGGCGGAGCAGATCTTCGCAGGAACGGTACGCACCGTGGCGGCGCTCATGCACCAGCGCCTCCCGGGTCGCCTCGGTGAGGCCGCGGATCTGCATGAGCCCGATGCGCAGGCGCCGGTGGTGGCCACGGTAGGGAATATGGCTGCGATTGACGTCGGGAAGCAGAACCTGGAGCCCCATGCGTCGGCACTCGGAGATATAGGCGAAGGTGGAGTAGTAACCACCCCGGTTGGTGAGGACACCGGCCATGAACTCAGCCGGGTAATGAGCCTTCAGGTAGGCCGACTTGAACGAGACCAGGGCGTAGGACGCCGAGTGGGGTTTGCAGAAGGAGTAGCCGGCAAACGAAAGGATCATCTGCCAGACCGCGTCCACGACCTCAGGCCGGTAGCCGCGCTCCAGAGCACCCGCGTGGAAACGGTGTCTCTGGTCACGAAGGCGCCGGCTCCTGTCCTTGCGCGCCAGGGTTTTGCGCAGACCGTCGGCGCTGGCGGCGTCCAGACCTGCCATGGCCATGGCCACGCGGGCCACGTCCTCCTGGTAGACCATGATGCCGTAGGTCCGGGGCATGAGTCGGTCCATGAGAGGGTGGAGAGACTGGTAGCGGCCGCCGTGGAGGCGGCGGACATACTCGCGAATATATGCGTTGGCCGCCGGGCGAATGATGGATGAGTGGATCACCAGGTGCTCGAAATCACCATGGCCGGTCTTGCTTTGCAACTGGCGCATGGCCGGGGATTCGACGTAGAACACCCCCACGGTGTCGCCCCGGGCCAGAAGATCCTGGGTGCGTCGGTCTTCCAGGGGATTGAACTCGGGGTAGGGGATATCAATACCCTGGTTCGTCTTGACGGCGGCCAGAGCGTCGCGGATGACCGCCAGGGATCTGTTACCCAGCAGATCGATCTTGACCAGGCCGGCGTCTTCGGCCGCATCTTTGTCCCACTGGATGATGTTCACGCCCTTGGCGGAGGGTTGCATGGCCACGTGGTCGGCCACGTTGGACGGGACAATGATGACCCCGCCGGGATGCACCGAGAGGTGCCGGGGAATCCCTTCCAGGCGGGCGGCCCAGTTGATGATTTCCGGCCAGGGTGATTGCAGGTCAAGATCCTGAAAGAGAGGGTGGCTGCGCATGAGCTCGCGGATGCTGCCATGGTGCCAGGTGCGCGCCAGACGCCGGGTGAGGGTGGTGATCTCCGCTGCGGGCAGGCCGAAGACCTTGGCGGTTTCGCGCACCGCCGCCCGCCCGCGAAAGCAGATGCGGGTGCAGACCATGGCAGCCCGTTGGCGGCCGTAGCGGGCGAAGAGGGCATCCAGAACCTGGTCCCGCTCGTCCCAGGCGAAGTCCACATCGATGTCGGGGGGGTTCCTGCGCCCTGCGTTGAGGAAGCGCTCGAAAAAGAGGTCATGACGCACCGGATCCACATGCGTGATGCCCAGCGCATAGGCAATGAGGCTGGCTGCCGCCGAGCCACGGCCGCAGGTGCGCGGCCAGCGGGAGACGATGTCATGCACCACCAGGAAGTAGCCGGCGAATCCCTTGGCGGCCACCAGGGCAAGCTCGTGCTCCAGCCGTCGGCGATGAGCATGAGTGATCCGGGTGTAGCGGCGAGCCATGCCTGTTTCACATTTGCGTCGTAACTCCGCCAGAGCCTGCTCATCACTGAGATGGCGGAAGCGGGGGAAAACCGCCTCACCCCAGGGGGGGCGGGACAGGGCGCAGTCACGGGCGAGGCGGGCGGTCTGCGCGACTGCTTCCGGGCAATCCACGAAAGCCTTCTGGATCTCCGTGGGGGACATGAGCCAGGACAGAGGCGGCGCCACCTGGGACGCAGGCAGGCGGGAGAGCCGGGTGTTGAGATCGATAGCGCGCAGCAGGCGGTGCAGGGGGTGATCCTGGGGATCCACGAAGAAGACGGGTGGTGCGGCCACCGCTGGCAGACCCGAGCCGCGGGCGAAGGCCAGGAGTCTCTGGCGCGGACCGTGGCGGGGGAGGGCCACATACAGGCTCTGGCAGCCGCTTGCGCGAGCCAGGTGCGCCAGGAGGCCGGGATCCGAGGCAAGAACCACGAGACCGGCACGATCTTCCCGCAGGGCCCTGGCCAGGGAGAAGGATGGGTTGCCAAGGCGGGCTGTGAGGATGTGGTTGAGGCGCCGCCAGCCGTCCGGGTTGCGCACCAGGAGCGTGGCCGGAGGTTCGTTCGCCGGGCAGATCTCCGCCCCCAGGATCGGCCGCAGCCCCGCGGCCTGTGCTTCCTCCCAGAATGAAACGGCCCCGCCGACACTGTTGGTATCGGTGAGGGCAAGAGCTTCGCAGCCGCGGCTGGCGGCGGCGCGGCACAGGTCCGCTACTGTCGCGGTGCCGCGCAGGAGCGAGTGATGAGAATGCACCCGCAGCGGCACGTAGTTTCCGGCGGGAGAGTCCATGGCGAAAGTATAACGAAAGTATGTGTGGGCGGAAAGCCCTCATGGTGTCGCCCGGGGTCTGGCCTGAAGCGTCGTCCATTGGTGAGCCCGCCTGCCCGTCGGGTAGGGTAAGCAGGGTCAGGCCCGGATGCTGCGCGCCATGGCGGTCACCGGGATTCATGAAGAGAGGTGCTATTTGCCTGCGGGCAACTCCCTGCGAGCCCATGGGGCACTGCTGGCGGTGGCGTTCATCTGGGGCGCGAGCTTTCCACTGGTCAAGAGCGCTCTGGATGACGCCAGTCCGTTGCTTTTTCTGGCGTTGCGCTTTCTGCTGGCGACATTGCTGGCGCTGCCGCTCTTCCCGGCCCTGCGCGGGCACTGGGCGCGGGGCGAACTGGCGGGAGGCATGGCTCTCGGTGTCCTGCTGGGGGTGGCCTTCACTTTGCAAACCCTGGGACTGGCGCAGACCACGCCGTCACGGTCGGCTTTTCTGACCTCTCTGTATGTTGTGTTCGTGCCGGTCCTGTCGTTGCCGGTGACGGGGCACCGGCCCCGGGCAGCCTCCTGGTGCGGCGCCATCCTGGCTCTCGGCGGCCTGGCGCTCATGACAAGAGACGGTGCCCTGTTCCGCTGGCAGCCGGGGGACCTTCTCACCCTGGGCTGCGCCCTGGCTTTCGCCCTGCATATTCTGGGCGTCGGCCTGCTCACGGCCCGACATGATTTCCGCCGTCTCTTCGTGGTTCAGATCGCCACGGCTGCCGTCCTGTTGGCCATGGCCACGCCCCTGGAAGCGGTTCGCTGGCAGCCCAGCCTGAGCCTGGCCGGTGCGGTGCTTCTCGCCGGTGGTCTGGCCACCACCCTGGCCTTTTATGTGCAGAACAGAGTCCAGAGTCGGACATCGTCATCCCGTACCGCCATCATCTTCGCCATGGAGCCGGTGTTCGCAGTTCTGGTGGTAGCCCTGCTGGCAGGTGGTCGCTGGGATCTCTCACTGCCTCAGACCCTGGGCGCGTCACTCATCGTCGCCGGCCTGATGGTTGCTGCTCTGGGGGCGCGGGTCTCAGAGCCTCAGGCGGCCCCTGGCCCGGGTGCGGGTCCCCGGCGGCGCACCACGTCCTCGCCGTAACGCTGACGGATGCAATCCAGGGCCCGGGACAGGGCCCGATCCCGGGTGCCGGGGGCATGGTGGAAAAGGGCAAGCTGCTGTTCCTGCGCACGTAGATCGGTCAGTACCAGCTCCATCCAGCGGATGCGCACCCTGCGGGCGGTGAGAGCAGCGAGGGCGGGGCATAGCCGCAGGAAAAGATCCCGGTCGCCGGCGGTGCCAGGCTCAAGACGTACGCCGCGCGCCGCGTAGCGCCCGTCGCCGCCACGCACATGCACGTGTGCCGTGGCAGCGCGACAGCCGCCGCGGCGAAGAAAGCGGCCACCTCGTTCCACCAGCAGGAAGAGAGTGGCGCGCAGGATGTCGTCGTCAAGGCTTTCCTGGGCCAGGGTTTCCTCCACGCGGATGAGCGGCTGCCGGGTCGATGGCCGCACCGGCGAATCATCCTGTCCCCGGGATTGCCGGAACAGGGTGTAGCCGTGTCGCTGGAAGGCCAGCAGCAGGCGGGACAGGGGCAGGGCCGCGATGTCCAGGATCCGGCGCAGATTGAGATCGGTCAACAGGTGCCGTCGGCGGGACTGGCGGACCGCCGGCAGAAGAGACGCCGGCAGAGGCGACAGAAAGGATGCTTCATCGCCAGGACGCACGTCGGCCAGTTCCCGTGCCGGGGTGATGCGGCAGGCCACGCCGCTGACCAGCTTGTTGCTGGACAGGCCGATGCTGCAGGGAAGGTTCAGCCGGGAGAACACCTCACGCTGGATATGGGCGGCGGTATCCCGGCTGGCTCCCAGCAAGCGGGACGTGCCCGTCAGGTCGGCGAAGATGCCGCCGGCGACAACCGGTTCAACCAGGGGCGTGTAGGCGGCGGTGAGACGGGTCAGAGCGGCTCGGGCGCACTTCTGCAGATTGGCGTCGGGCGGGATGAGAATCAGGCGCCGGCAGAGAGCGCGCGCCTCGGAAAGACACATACCGGCGCGCACGCCGTCGCCGTGGGCTTCCTGGGAGACCGCGGTGATGACGGCCCGTGCCGAGCGCCGGCTGAGGATGGCCACCGGGCGTCCCCGGAGGGAGGGGTCGTGGACCCGCTGCACCGACACGGGGAAGGTGGTGACCTGCAGATGGAGAATGCGCCGTTCCATTTCTGTTCTGACTCGTTGCCGGATTGATGGGGCAGGAAAACAGGATATACGTATAAAAAACGAAAGTCAAATTGTGCGCTGCGCGGGTGATGAAAGCGGAGGCGAAGCCGGGCCAAGGGAATCCGGAACCGCGGCTCAGAGACGGTAGAGCAGCCAGTAGACGGTGACGCCGGTGACCGAGACGTACAGCCAGATGGGCAGGGTCCAGCGGGCCAGGCGGCGGTGCCTTGCGCGCTGGTCGCGCAGGGCGGCCACGACGGTGAGAATGGCCAGGGGGGGAACGATGGCCGCCAGCAGGGTATGACTGATGAGGATGCTGAAGTAAGTGGTGCGGATGGCGCCAGAACCTGCGAACGGAGTGGAGCCGTGGATGGCGTGATAGGTGAGGTAGCTCACCAGGAACAGGGTGGAGGTGGTGAAAGCCGCGATCATGCAGACCCGGTGGCTGCGTTCACGCCCGGCGCGGATGAAGCCGTAGCCCAGGAGGAGCAGGATGCCGCTGAGCGCATTGAGTGCTGCGTTGAGCGCCGGGAGATGGGTGACGGTCACTTCCCGGGACCGCCGGCCCGGGTGCGCACCAGCAGGACGGCGGTGGCCAGGGTGGCGGCGGCGAAGAACGCTGTGATGCCCAGGGACAGGGTCAGGCTCGGGTCGCCCGGCGCGGCGGGAGCGCCAAGGGCCAGGCGCACGGCGCGCACACCATAGGTCAGCGGATTGAGTTCCATGATCAGTCGCAACCAGGGCGCCGTTCCCGCCAGCGGGAAAAAGGCGCCGCTGAGGAGCCACATGGGGAGCAGGAACAGGTTCATGACCATGTGAAAGCCCTGTGTGGAATCCATGCGCCAGGCCATGCAGAAGCCGATGCCGGTCAGCGCCAGGCCGATCCCGGCCAGGGCCAGGAGCGTGAGAAGGATGCTGCTGACGGTGAGGGGCAGGCCCGCCAGCGGCGCCGCCAGGAGGACCAGGCCCGCTTCGCCCAGGGCCAGGGCCGTGGCGCCGAAGACCTTACCCAGGACGATGGCCAGGCGTGGCACCGGTGAGGCGAGAACCGCCTGCAGGAATCCGGCCTGGCGATCTTCGATGATGGAGATGGTTGAAAAGACGGCCGTGAACAGGATCACCAGAACAAGGATGCCGGGGAAGGACCAAGTCAGATAGTCGCTTCCCGCGGCGGCACCGGGCACCTGAAAGGAGGCGCGAAAGCCTGTGCCCAGCAGGATCCAGAAAAGCAGCGGCTGCAGGGCTGAACTGATCAGGCGGCTGCGCTGGCGCACAAAACGCAGGATTTCCCGCTCCAGGAGGGAGATGACCGGCCCCACGAGGCCGGGGCGGGCTGCCAGGGTACCGTTCATGAGGGTTCTCCGGCCTGCTCGTCTTCGAAGCGGTGGCCGGTTCGCTGGACGAAGACATCCTCGAGGGTGGGAATCTGCACGGTGATCGCCGCCATCCGGGAGGCGAACGCTGAGGCCAGGCGCGGCACCAGTGCATGGCCGTCGGCGTGCTCGATGCGCACCGCTCCGTCCAGGACGCGGGCGTCGATCTTCATCTGTTCGCAGATGGCCCGTGCCAGGTCATCGGGCTTGTCGGCCCGGATGGTGACGATGGTGCCTCCCACGGCGGCGCGCAGGTTTGCCGGTGTGTCCATGGCGACCAGCCGGCCTTCGTCCAGAATAGCCAGTCGATCACAGAACTCCCCCTCCTCCATGATGTGGGTGGTGACCATGACAGCCAGGCCGGTTTCGCCGCGCAGCTTGTCCAGGGTGCGCCAGAGGTCCCGGCGGGCGCGAGGATCCAGGCCGGCGGAAGGTTCATCCAGGAGGAGCAATCCCGGCCGGTGGAGAATTCCCCGGGCCAGATCGGCGCGGCGCTTGAGGCCTCCGGAGAGTTGTCCCACGCGTTGTCGCCGGCGATCGGAGAGCCCGAGGCTGGTCAGCAGTTCTGTGACCCGCTGGGAACGCTGGCGGCGGGGGACCCCCTGCAGGCGGGCGTGATGCCGCAGGTTCTCTTCCACGGTGAGCATATCGTCAAGAGCTGGCGACTGGAAAACAATCCCGATGCGTGAACGCACGGCATCCGGTTGTGCCGCGACATCGTACCCGAAAATCGAGGCCTGACCTGAAGCAGGGGCCAGGAGCGTGGACAGAATGCGAAAGAGAGTCGTCTTGCCGCTGCCGTTGGGCCCCAGCAAGCCGAAGAACTCACCTGGCGACACCTGGAACGAGACACGGTCCAGGGCGCGGTGCTCACCATAGGCATGGACCAGTTCCCGCACCTGGACCGGCACCGCCGCCTGTTCAACCCCTTCCACCATCAGGCGCCCGTCCTGTCCATGAGGAGAAGCCCCCACAGGAGAGGCAGGTAAATGACCGAGGCCAGGAGCAGCCTGCGGGCCGCTTCCTGGGTGCGCCGCCGGGCGAAGAGGAAACCGGCGACATTCAGTCCCAGGCCGAGCAGGACGGCCCCTGTGAGATAGCTGCCGCCGGCCATCCCGAGGGCAGACGGCAGGAGGCTGACAGGCAGGAGAGCAGCGTTGTAGATAAGCACCTGCAGGGCGGTGAAACGCCCGTCGGCATCCACCACCGGCAGCATGGGCATGCCCCCGCGGCGATAGTCGTCACGATAAAGACACGCAATGGCAAGGAAGTGCGGCATCTGCCAGAGGAAGACGATGGCAAACAGGATGAGAGCCGGTGAGGCGAGGGTGCCTGTGGCCGCGGCCCAGCCACCCACCGGTGGCAAGGCGCCGGGGATGGCGCCGACGATGGTGGCCAGAGAACTGACTTTTTTCATGGGCGTGTACACAAAGCCATAGGTGACCAAGGTCAGGCCCGCCAGGGCCGCGGTCAGAAGATTCACCGAGAGAGCGAGAATCAAGAGGCCGCCGACGCTGAGCAGGAGACCCCAGAAGAGGGCCTCGGCCGGCCGCAAGCGCCCCGCCGGCAGGGGACGGTTCTCGGTGCGTCGCATGGAGGCGTCGCTCTCGCGCTCCAGCACCTGGTTGAGGGCGCTGCTGCCTGAGGAGACCAGGGCGGTGCCGGCCAGCAGGGCGATGGCGGTCAGCCCGAAGGTGCCGCCGGCCAGGACAAAACCCAGCAGAGCGGTCAGCACGATCAACAGGGTGATGCGGGGTTTGGTCAGTTCCAGCAGGTCCCGGGTGCTGACGCGGACCAGCGCCATGCGTGCATCCAGGACCGTCATGCGCGGCTCCCCGAGGGGAGGATGGGGGGGTGAAGGCTGGCCACCGAGGGTGCTGGTGTGGTCTGCCGCCCGCGGCGGGCCTCGACCGCACCCCAGATGGAAGCTCCCAGGCAGAGAGTGCCACCGAGGACGTGAAGGCTGGTGAGAATCGGGGCTTTGCCCGTCCAGATGGTGAGGCCCCCCAGGGTCACCTGCAGGGGCAGGAGCAGGGCGAGGCTTGCCGTGGGCGCCAGCAGGCGGGGACACCGCCCGGTGGCACGCATACTTGCGGCCAAAAGCGGAATCGACAGGGCCAGGACGAGAATTGCCCCGAGACGATGGGAGAAGTGAATGATCACCGGCCAGGTCTCAAGGGGTGGCAGCAGGCGGCCGAAGGCCAGGGGAAAGTCGGGAATGGCCAGGCCGGCGCCGGAGTGGCGCATGAGAGCGCCGAGCAGCATCTGTCCGTAGAGAACAGCCGCCAGCAAAAGCCAGCCCCGCCGTAGGCCGCGTGCTGCAGGTCGCACGGGAAGAGCGCGCACATGAGCCCTGGATGTGAGGCGCCACATGAGAACGAGCCCGGCGAAGAACAGATTGGCCATGCCGGCGTGGGCCACCGACACGGCCGTGGGCAGCAGGAAGAGAACCGTCAGGCCACCCAGGGTGGCCTGCAGGAGGACGAGGCCCAGAGTCGCCGCGCTGAGATGCCGCACCGTGGCGCGGGGTTCGGTGCGCCATGCCATGACCACCAGGAGAGTGGTCATGAGCGCGACCGCGCCGGCGATGAGACGATGGCCGTGCTCGTAAAAGACACCGCCCACCATGCGTGGAAAGAGCGTGCCGTTGGACAGGGGCCAGTCCGGCACGGCCAGGCCGGAACCGGTGCTTGTGACCATGCCGCCGGCGAATACCAGAACCGCAGTTGCCGACAATGTCAGCAGTATCAGGCCATGGAACAGAAGGCGGCCGCGGGTCACAGCGCCATCCGGCCGGTCAGGATCAGGGCGCCCAGCACCACGGCCAGGAGGGCCGCCGGGACGAGTGTCCAGACCAGGCGCGCTGCAGGGCGGACGCCGGGATCCGATGTCACAGGCCGGCGCAGAATGGTGGCCAGGGTCGCGGCGAAGAGGAGGAGAAACCCCCCCACCCCCAGAGCCGTCAGGATCAGGGCTGCCTGCGTGATGGTCATGGCCGCAGCCGGACGGGCGGTGGTGCCGGCGCGGACCCTGAATCGTGGAGAA
>JAPUKF010000334.1 GCA_027295805.1 Acidobacteriota bacterium
CATGACGGACCCGCACCGTCTGCAGGTTGGGGCGGAACACCCGCCGAGTGAGATTGTGGGCGTGGCTCACGTTATTCCCTGCCATGGGCCCCTTCTTGCAGACCTGGCACACCGCAGACATTTCTTTCTTTCTCCTACAAAACGGGACGGAATCCGGGTGCCGGACGGCAAACCGGAATCCTAGCACAGCCCTCTGAGCCCGGCAACGGCGCGCTCACACAGGGATCTGCTCCTTTCCCCCTCATTTCCGGCTTATGGTGGTCGGTCCGGGCCCCCCTGGCAAGCTCCCCGGGGAACCATCCGTCGCCTTCTTGAAACTCAGAAGCCGGGGCCTATATTCAATCCTCGGATTGCATATTGGTGATTTTGCAGCCGGATAGCTGAACTTGAAACGGGACTTCAATTGGGGTCTTCCGGGACGACGTATGAGGCCGAAACCGACCGCAGCGGCGTTCCCTTACGGCCCCCGAAGCAGGGGTGAGAGACGTGTTCTTCTCCAGAAGTAAACCACTGGTCGGGTTGGATATCGGGACCAGCAGTGTTAAGGCCGCTGTCCTGAAGCCACGCCGGAAGGGAAAGGGTTTCACGCTTCAGAACCTGGCGATCGAACCCCTGCCTCCGGAGGTCATCGTCGAGGGAGCCATCATGGACTCGGGCCCCATCATCGACGCCATCAATCGGGTCTGCGAAGTCGGTCGCATCAAGAGCAACGAAGTGGCCGTATCTCTATCGGGGCACTCAGTCATCGTCAAGCGGGTTTCCATACCCAGCATGAGCAACGAGGAACTGGCTGAGTCCATCTACTGGGAAGCAGAGCAGTACATCCCCTTCGATGTGGATGACGTCAACCTCGATTATCAGGTCCTGGGAGATAGTGCCGACGGCGACTCCATGGAGGTGCTGCTGGTGGCGGTCAAGAAGGACAAGATCAATGACTACACCAGCGTCATCACCCAGGCGGGACGCATTCCGCTGATCGTCGATGTAGATGTGTTCGCGGTGCAGAACGCCTTCGAGGTGAACTACGGCCTGGCTCCCAATCAGACCACAGCTCTGGTCAACGTCGGCGCCGCCGTCACCAACGTCTCGGTGATCAGTGGGGGCAATTCACGCTTCTGGCGTGATCTGTCCATCGGCGGCAACAATTACACCGAAGCGATTCAGCGCGACATGGGTGTTTCATTCGATACGGCGGAGGAAGCCAAGTGCGGCAAATCCCATGACGAAATTCCCGCTGAAGAACTGGCGCCCATTCTGGAGGGTGTGAACAACGAGATGGTCACTGAAATCCAGAAAACCATCGACTTCTTCCTCTCTTCTCACAGCGAGGAGCAACTGGACAAGATCGTTCTGGCCGGCGGCGGCTCGCGCCTGGAGTCCCTGCCGGAGGCCCTGGGCCAGCGTTTCGGCTGCGCCGTTGAGCACCTGAATCCGTTCGAGGCCATCACGGTGGATGACCGCACTTTCCCGCCGGAGGCCATGGCTGAAATGGCGCCGGCGGCTGCCGTGGCCGTGGGACTCGCACTCAGAAAGGGAGGCGACCGATGATTCGTATCAACCTGGTTGCTGAGCGCAAGACCGAAAAGGTTCGCAAGCCTCTTCTCAATTTCGAGTCGGGGAACGAGGCGCTGGGCAACGTGCTCATGGGAGCCGTCATCGTCATGGCGATGCTCTTCTGCGGCTACAAGTTCGTCAGCATGAATTCAACGCTGAAAGGGCTGGATACCAGCATCGCCGACGCCAACCGCGAGAGGGACCGGTTGAAGGACATTCTGACCAAGGGCGAGGCGTTCAAGGCGCAGAGGGAACTGCTGAAGCGCAAGGTCGAGCTCATCACCGAGCTGAAGAAAAACCAGGCTGTCCCTGTTCATCTTCTGGACCAGATAAGCCGGAACCTGCCCGAATTTCTCTGGCTTGACAAGATCTCGGAGCGGGGCAACGGGATTTCCTTCTATGGACAGGCGACGACCTATAACGCCGTCTCGAACTTCTATAACAACCTCGATGCCTCAAGCTACTTCGCAGATGTGATCCTGGGGACCACGCAGCAGGAGAAGCAGGGTGTGACCTTCTCCATGACCTGCCGTTTCATCCCACTTCGTGATCAGCAGGCCGCCACGGCCGCGGCTGATGACGACGACCATGGGGCGCCCGATGCGGGCGCCCAGGACGCCTAGGAGGGAATGATGAACCTGAAAAGCCTTCCCTTCTGGGGACAGATGCTGGTGGCCATCGTCTTTGCGATGGGAATCGTGCTGGTTGGCTACAAAGTCTGGCCCGGCTTCATGGAGATGCAGAAGAAGACGGAGACCATGCAGAGCCAGCTCAGCGACCTTGAACGAGAGATACGGCAGGGCCAGGCCATCGAGGCCAAGCTGCCGGAGTTCGAGGCGGAAATTGCCAGCTTGCAGGCCAAGCTGGGCGACCTCCTGCTGATTCTACCCTCGGAACCTGAAGCAGGTGAGCTGTTGCGCTGGGTGAAGAATCTGGCGGATCAGTCAAATCTTGAACTGCAGGTCTGGTCCCCGGGGGAACTCAAGCAAGTTGAGTTCTACAAGGAATACCCGGTGAGCATGAACATCGAAGGCACCTATCACAACCTGGGTATGTTCTTCGACCGGATCAGCAAATACTCGCGCATTATCAACATCAACGGAGTGGACATCGCCAAGTTAGGTCGGAACCATCCTACCAGGACTATCAAGTCGTCGTTCACTGCAACCACTTTCGTTTACGACGATCGGGAGGGAAGCTGATGCGTCATCGGAACTCCATGACTTTCCTCCTGACGATGTTGGTGCTGGCGGCTCCGGTGCTGCCGGCGGTTGCCGCCGATAGTCGGCACATGGCCAGCAAGGATGAGTCCAAGCCAACTTCCCGGTCCGGCGCCCAGATCCTGGGTGCTGTTCCGGAGCCACCGTCGGCCACCGTCGACCGGATCCGCCAGGAAGGTGAGGCGGTGATGATGGGCACTCACTGGTCCTATGACCCGGCGGGACGTCGGGATCCATTCCGTTCTCTGGTGGAGCGTGTTGCCATCAAGGGAGAGGGCGAGCGCCCTGAGGGGATCGAGGGCATGCTCATCTCCGAAGTGGACCTGGTGGGCATTATCACCAGTCCCCGCGGCGATCTGGCGTTCCTCAACGGATCCGACAATCGGGGTTATTTCCTCTATGAGGGAGACGACCTGTATGACGGCCTTGTGCAGGATATCGACCGTGCCAGCGGCAGGGTGATTTTCCGGCAGCGGGTGGAGGACCCCCGTGAGATCAAACCTTACCGAAAAGTGATTAAGCGACTTACTTCATCGACGGAGGATGGCCAATGACCACGTCCAAGCGCACCTTCCCGTTGCTGGCCATGGTCCTGATTGCGATGGTTGTCGCAGTTGGGCCGGCCTTCGCGACCCGGGATTTCGCCAACACCATTCCTGAGTGGATCACAGTATCCGCCATGACCGTCAAGGCGACGACGGCGGAAACGGCGATCACAGTGAAGGGCGATTTCCCGCCCAACTACCTCACCTATCGGCCGGCCAGGGACCGCTTGATTGTCGAGGTGCGCGACTGTGATGCGTCGCAGCTGGACATTCCTTCCATGGCCAAATCTCCCCACGTCCTCGAGATGGCCACGGAATCGGAGACCGATGAGGACGGAGCCAAGTTGGCTCGCTTCCTGTTCACCCTTGCTTCCGGTGTCAGACACACTGTCCAGCAGGTGGGGAACAACCTGGTCATCACCTTTACATCCGATGCCAACCAGGCGCCGGTTACGAACCCTGTTTCGGCAGTCACAAAGCCGGTTGCCAGCAGCACTGCTGCCGCCCCGGCGGTGAGCGCTGCCAGCCGTGTGCCCGACAGCCGTGGGTTCATCGGCTACCGTGAGATCGACGCGGCGACATTCGCCGCCGAGGCCGGCATGAGTGACCAGGTTCAAGGACGTGCTCTCACCGGTGTGGACACATCCGATGCGGATCGCAACCGTGTTCTTCTGCTCATGGATGGCCCGGCTTCCTTGAGTACCTTTGAGCTGGCCAATCCCCCCAGACTGGTGGTCGATTTCAAGGGCCTGACCAATGAGGTTCTGGCCTCCCGGATCCCCATGGGCTCATCGTTTGTGAAGCAGGTGAGGGTCAGCCAGTTCAAGGAAGATCCCGATCCTGTTGTACGGGCGGTGTTCGATCTGAACAAGGCGGCTTCTTTTGACCTGGAGCCGTCGGTGGCCGGGCTGAACATCACCTTCCGGCGGCCGGACCTGACCGGCGTCATGGGCGCTGAGATCGCTGCCGTGCCGGTAACCGAGCCTGTGACTGAGCTGGTTACCATGGCCTCGGCGGAGTCGGCAGCGGAAGAGACGGACTCCTTAGAGCCATCGGACTATGCTTTCTTCAGTGAAGCCGATAAGAATGACTCGGTGGTCCGTTCCGGTATCAAGCCCGCTGCCGGCTTGACCTTCGAGTCAAAGACATTGTCGGACCGGCAGCCGACCTACACCGGACGCAGGATCAGTCTTGAGCTGGTGGATGCCGACCTGAAGCAGGTTTTCCGCCTGTTCCATGAGATCTCAGGGCTGAATTTCATCCTGGATCCCAGCGTTGGCGGCAAGGTCACCGTCGTGCTGGACAATGTTCCCTGGGACCAGTCCCTGGACATCATCCTGCGCAACAACGGCCTGGATAAAGTGTTCGAGAACAACGTTGTGCGCATCGCTTCCACCGCCAAACTGGCCCAGGAAGTGCAGCAACGCCGCACTCTCAAGGATGCGGCGCGGTTGGAAGTGGATCCGATCACCGTGTCCCGGGTCCTCTCCTACGCCAAGGCGGAGGATATGGACGCGATTCTTCGCCGCGTGCTTTCGGCCCGCGGCAAGTCGTTTTACGACCAGCGGACCAACACGATCGTCATGACTGACATCCCCGAGAAGATTGATGAACTCAATAATCTCATGGATGATCTGGATACGCAGACACCTCAGGTGATGATCGAAGCCCGCATCGTTGAGACGTCCCGGGAATTCACCCGTGACCTGGGCATCGACTGGGGCTTCCTGGCCAACGACCAGCGCGGCGCCGGCAACAGTTTCCAGGCTGAGTATGATCTGAACCTGCCGCGAGTGGCCGATGCCAACCGTCTGGGCCTTTTCTTCGGTGACCTGGGTCCCAACGGCTTTGCCATCGACATCGCCCTGGACGCTCTGGAAGTCGAGGGTCGCGGACGAGTGCTGTCGGCTCCCAAAATCATGGCCCAGAACAACACTACGGCCATCATCGAACAGGGCTCCCAGATCCCGGTGGTGAACACCACGGCCACCGAGATCAACGTGGAATTCATCTCGGCATCCCTGAAGCTGGAGGTGACCCCGCAGATCACCGCAGAGGGCACCATCATCATGGATATCAAGGTGGAAAATAACTCGCCGGACTTCAACAATCGCGTTGGCACGACGCCGGCAATCAACACCCAGCGGGCATCCACGCGCGTGCTGGTGGAAGATGGCGGCACCACGGTGATTGGCGGCGTCTTCTTCCTCAACGAAGGTGAATCGGAAACAGGCGTTCCCGGGTTGCGGAAGATTCCCGGACTGGGGTGGCTGTTCAAGAACAAGAACATCACTAAGGAGAACAAAGAACTCCTGATCTTCATAACTCCGAAGATCGCCAACTGATGATGACCGGCCCCGAGGGAACTCACCCTCGGGGCCACCCTCTTCTCCTGCGCCGCCGGCGTGCCTGAGGTCACCGCGACTGTGAGCACGAACACTGATAAAAAACTCGAGAGCCTGGAGGCAAAACTGGAGGCCAACCCGGCCTCCAAGATCTTTCTTCCCCTGGCTGAGCAACATCGCCTGCAGGGGAACCTCCAGCGTGCGGCCGCGGTTCTCCAGGTGGGCCTGAAGCACAATCCAGCCTACAGCGTCGCTCGCGTGGCCCTGGGTCGTGTGCACCTGGAGCTGGGTGAATTGACCGAGGGTCGGCGCCTCCTGACGAAGTTGCTCCTGGAAGTACCGGACAATCTCCTGGCCCGTAAGCTGCTGGACGATGCCGGCGGCCCGCTGCAGGAATCGTCCACTGCCGCGCAGGATGGTTCTGCCAACAGCCATGAACCCACGGGCTCGGGGCCACACACGGCGGACGGCGGTCCAGGGTCGCCTGACCATGCAGTGCCCGAAGCCGAAGATTCCGGTACCCATGTCTCGGCAGATGTAGGCCAGGCGTCCCCTGAACCTGAAGAAGATGAATCTTCGGACTATGAAGTCCCCGAGGCTGAAGATCTCGGTTTCCATGTCATGGCAGATGACGACCTCGATGAGGAAGAACCGGATTCTCCAGCCCTGAGGGACGAGGCCGACGCGGATCTGGGAGAGGCAGCGGCCCGGAGTGAATCGGTGTGGACCGACCCCCATGCCGATGCGGCAGAACCGCCCTCGCCCGAGCCCGGAGTCTGGAAAGATGACGACGAGGCGATCACCAGGACCTGGGATGATCCTGCCGGTGAGGTGAACCCGCCGCCGGCACCTGATTTCATGGCGGAACCTGCTGAAGAGCGTGAGGCCGTGCCGCCGTCATTCGAGACGGTCCAGCTTCAACGCAGCGACCTGCTGCCGGCATCTTCCGTCAGCCAGGAGTGCCAGGATGAGCCCGACGAAGCCGAACTGGAAGCCGAACTGGAAGTCGAAGAGGCCGCACCGGAGGCAGATGAGGCAGACCCGGTAGCCGAAACAGGTGCCACCCTGGTCGTGGACGAGGAGGCTGGATCCGGCGCATCTCTGGAGATGGAAACCACCGCCGTGCCTGACTCGGTGACGGACCTGCCTGCTGCCACCCCCATGGCGGCGGGGCTCGATGCCATGGTGAATGAAAGCCCGGCAGACGTTGATCTTGTTGAGAACGAGCCTCTGATCGCTGGGACGTCGCTGGTGACGCCTCCTCCCGCAGAGGATGGGGAGCTGGGGCCTGTTGCCATCTCTGATACTGCGACACCGGCCATGCGCACGGCTGTTTCCCTCGCAGATGAGGAAGAGGCGGATCGCACGCTCAGTCTGGCGCGCCTGTACCGTCGCCAGGGCCGCCTGGACCTCTCAGCGGACGTCTATCGCGAGATCCTGGACGCCGACCCGGAACATCCGGCCGCCCGCCGCGAGCTGGAAGAGTTGTGCGGGCGGAATGTCCCGGAAATTACCGATGAAGACCTGGTGCCGGCGGCCGCCGTCTTTTCCGAAGGGGTGCAACTGGCCTCCACGGAGAGGTTGGAGGACGCGCGCAAGCGCAAGATCACGTTTCTCCGTGCCTGGTTGGAGCACATCCGCCAGCAGGACTAGCAGCTCTGCCCTGTGAGGGTTCATTCTTCCCCCGGCCAGGTTGATCCGGCCCACGCGGCGCCGTATAGTGGGCTCGTGTCGCGGCACGACCACAGCCGTCCCAGCGGGGAATGATGACTGCCACAAGCACTCTGAGCCTGGCCCAGGTCAGGGATGAACTCCTGGCTCTGCCCCAACCATTTCAACGAGGGGCTGTCCAGGACGTGGTGGAGCGGTTGGAGCCGGCTCCGGGCGAACTGGCTCTCTACCTCAACTTCTCGGCTTCCGGGTACACGCGCACGCAGTTTTATCACGGCCCCCTCTACGAGATTCTTGTGCTCTGCTGGCGCGCCGGCCAGGCCAGTCCCATTCACGATCATGCGGCTTCCATCTGCTCCATGGCGGTGGTCCACGGAACGTGCAGCAGCGAAGTCTTCCACCTGAAGGGGTATGGGCAGGGAGAGGGCCCCCAGGCCGGTGAGACGGCAAAGCTGGAGCCGGCCGGCTCGGCAAGCTGCGGCGCTGGCCAGGTGGTCACCGTGGAGGGGCGTGATATCCATCGCATCAGCAACCGGGACGAGAGTGGCGAAGACCTGGTGACCGTCCACTTCTACCTCCCTCCCATCCTTACCATCCGGTGTTTTGACCAGGAGACCGGCCTCTGCCAGGTGACCGAGCCCGAAACCCTCATGCCACGCCTCTAGTTCTGCATGCCGCCGGTCGCCGCCGATATCCCGTCATGACCCGAACGCCGAGGACCGTTATCCCCGGTCTGGAAATGCTCGTTGAGCATGAACGGGAATTGTTGGCGGGCCGCCGGGTAGGTCTCCTGGCCAACCAGGCCTCTATTGGCTCTGGCCTCGTTCACGCCGCGGATCTCCTGGCAGGAGTCTGCGACCTGGTGGCCCTGTTCGGTCCCGAGCATGGGTTGCGCGGGGAAGCCCAGGACATGGAGCCAACCCGGTCAGGTCGGGATCCAGGGACCGGGCTTCCGGTTCACAGTCTCTACGGCGGCACGGCCGCGACTCTGGCGCCCGCGCCGGAGATGCTCGAGGGCCTGGATGTCCTTGTCTGCGATCTACAGGACATCGGCGCGCGCTATTACACTCTCGCGGCGACCCTCTTTCATGTCATGGAGCGGGCCAGCGGGTCGGGGTTGGCCCTGGTGGTCACCGATCGTCCCAATCCGCTGGGGGGCAGCATCCTGGAAGGCCCCGGTTTGCATCCTGATTACCACTCATTCGTCGGCCGCCTGGATGTGCCGGTCCGTCATGGTTTGACCATGGGTGAGATGGCCACTCTCTTCCAGCGGCGCGCCGGCCTGGATCTCGATCTCAGAGTCATTCCCATGGTCGGCTGGCGTCGTGAGATGCTCTGGCAAGACACAGGTCTGCCCTGGGTGGCGCCGTCGCCCAACATGCCCACCCCGGATACCGTCAGCATCTATCCGGGGGCGTGCCTTGTGGAAGGCACCACACTGTCCGAGGGGAGGGGGACCACCCGCCCGTTCGAATATGTCGGCGCCCCCTGGGTGGATGCCGTCGCCCTGGCGGACACTCTGAACAGGCTGGAGCATCCGGGTCTGCGCTTTCGCGCCCATTGGTTCCGCCCCGTGGCCCAGAAGTGGATGGGGGAGACCTGTGCCGGTGTCCAGGTGCATGTCACCTCTCGGCGCGCCGTGCGCTCTTTTGCGGCCTACGTCGATCTGCTGGCCGCCATGCGCAGCCAGGCGCCCGAGAAATTTTCATGGCGCACCGAGGCCTACGAGTTCGAGACCAGGCATCCGGCCGTGGATCTCCTTGCAGGTTCCGCGGGTCTTCGCCTCGCCCTGGAGGAGGGGCAGTGGTCCTCCGATATGACTCATGGCTGGGAGGCGGACGCCGCTGCTTTTGAGCGGCTGCGGCAACCGGTTCTTCTCTACGGGTCGGCCGGGTGACGCGCGTGGCGCTGGCGTTGGTCATGCGCTCCGGCCGGGTGCTGCTGGCCCGCCGAGCGCCCGGTTCGCACCTGGAAGGATTCTGGGAGTTTCCGGGCGGCAAGATAGAAGGGGGGGAAGCCCCGGCCGCCGCCGCCCGGCGTGAGTTGCTTGAGGAGACGGGATTGTCGGGAGGCCGCCTGGAGCAGCTTGTCGTGACCCGGCATTCCTACCCGGATGGGCAGATCGAGTTATGGGCCTATCTTGTGATCGGGGCGCGGGGTACGCCCCAACCGCGAGCAGCCACCGCCCTGCGCTGGGAAGCCCCCGCGGGCATCAGTCCAGAGGAGATGCCCGCCGCCAATGGGCCACTTCTGGCTGCACTCAAGGGGTGTCTGGCCACCCGCCCCGAGATAACTTCTCAGTAGGCGGCCAGCGCCTCCATGGCCTGCAGCAGATCCGGGATCTGGGGCAGGATGACCTCTTCCAGATCGGGATGGTAGGCCACCCAGGTGTCCATGGCGCCGACCCTGCGCACGGGGGCGTCCAGGTACTCGAAGAGTTCGTCGGCAATACGCGCGGCGATCTCAGCACCGTAGCCGAACGATCGGGTGTCTTCGTAGGCCACCAGAACTTTGCCGGTGCGCCGCACGGAGGTGGCGATGGCTTCCCAGTCGTAGGGGTTGAGGGTGCGTAGATCCAGGATCTCGGTCTCCATGCCCTGCTCTTCGGCCAGCTGGTTGGCCGCCCGCAGGGATCGCTCAACCAGGGCGCCGTAGGTGACCACCGTGATGTCATGGCCGGCGCGCACCTGTGCAGCCTGGCCAAACGGGATCATGTAGTCAGGGCCGGGATAGACGCCCTTGTTGTAGGTCTGGCGATAGAGGTGTTTATGCTCCATGAAGATGACCGGATCATCGCAACGGATGGCCGTGCGCAGCAGGCCGTTGGCATCCAGGGCATTGGAGGGGAACACCACACGCAGGCCGGGATTGTGGGTGAAGAGGACTCCTCCCGACTGGCTGTGGTAGATGGCGCCGCCCCGCAGGTAACCGCCTGACGGCACGCGGATCACCATGGGCGATGAGAAATAGCCGTTGCTGCGGTAGCGCATGGTGGCCAGTTCGTTGCGAATCTGGTGATAGGCTGGCCAGATGTAGTCGAAAAACTGGATCTCCACCACCGGTTTGATGCCCCGTGTGGCCATCCCCACGCCACGGCCCACGATGTTGGCCTCGGCCAGGGGTGCGTTGAAGACCCGTTGCCCTCCGAAGCGCCGCTGCAGCCCCCAGGTGACCTTGAATACGCCCCCTTTGCCCTTAATCTCGTCAAGAAGATCTTCCCGGGAGGCATCGGCCACGTCCTGGCCAAACACGACCACCCGCGGATCCCGCTCCATCTCGTCGCGCATGCAGGCGTTGAGGAGATCCACCATGGTGGTCGGTTTCCCTTCCGCGTCCGGCTCCGGTTCACTAGCCAGGGCCGGCTCGGTGGGATCGAAGGAGGGCGAGTAAAGGTGATCCATGGCGGTGTCCGTCGCCGGCGTCGGCATGTCCAGGACGATATCGCTGGCGCGGTTGATCTCCTCATCCACCGACTTGCGAATCTCTTCCAGGAGTTCCTCGGTGGCCAGCCCTTCACCCACCAGGAAGGCGGCGAAGCGTGGGATGACATCATTGCGCTCCTGCTCTTCACGCTCTTCAAGGGAGCGGTACATCCGTTCGTCATCGGACATGGAGTGGGAGTAGGGACGGGTCACCGTTGCCCGCACCAGAGCCGGTCCGGATCGTTCACGGCACCAGGCCGCCGCCCGGCGGAGGGCGGCCACCGACAGCAGGGGGTCGCAGCCATCCACTTCTTCATGGTGCAGGTTGGGCCAGTCCCGGACCAGTCCTGAGATGGAGCCACCGGCGGTCTGGACCTCCACCGGCACCGAGATGGCATACCCGTTGTCCTCGATGAGATAGAGAACCGGCAGTTTGAGGTTGCAGGCCGTGTTCAGGGATTCCCAGAACTCCCCTTCGGAGGTGGCGCCGTCTCCCGCGGAGACGAAGATGACCTCATCGTCGTGATGCATGCGATCAATAGGAATCTCGGTGGCGCAGCGCGCCAGATGGATGCCCGCTTCGGCGGCGCCCACCGCCTGCAGGAACTGTGTTCCGGTGGGGCTGGACTGGGAGACGATGTTGAGACCGGCGTGCCCCCAGTGGGACGGCATCTGCCGGCCGCCTGAGTTGGGGTCGGCAGCGGCGCCTACCGCCTCCATGAGGACTTCCTCGGGAGTCATGCCCAGTTGCAGCACCAGCGCCCGGTCCCGATAGTAGGGATAGAACCAGTCGTAGCCGGCCTTGAGAACCAGGCCGGCGGCAATTTGAACTCCTTCGTGGCCGGCGCCGCTTATCTGAAAGAAAATCCGGTTCTGTCGCTTGAGCTGGATCTCCTTGTCATCCAGGCGGCGCGAGAGATACATGGTCCGGTACATCCCCAGCAGGGTCCTGGTGTCCAGGCCCTGGTAGCGTTCAGCGCGTGTGTTGGTTTGCGGCATCGGCACTCCCTGGCCGGCATGGCGCCGGCCGGTGTCGGTGTCGTGGTTAACGATGGGCCGCCGCCCCCGTGGCACTCACGGGGCAGGGCGGAAACGCTGGCTCGGTGGAGTCGTCGCTGGTGGCAAAGACTCCCTCCCTCAGGGAGCGTCCATCAGGCATTGAATCGCGGCGGGAATCCAGGGCTTCCTGGGCGCCGGCCTCGACTTCGCGGCTGACTTTGTCCTCGATCTCGGCCAGGACCTGACGGTTCTCGCGCCCGCCCATCAGTGGCTGCTGCCGCTGCTCCAGCCAGGTCTCATACATCCCGATGGGATCGCGGCGGCCCCAGGTCTTGAACAGGCGGGCTGGGAAGATCGCCCGGGCCTCGGCTTCATCGTGGGTGGCGTGCCCTCCCATGCGGAAGGTCTTGGCCACCAGGAGGACCGGACCTGCGCCCTCACGGCACAAGGCCACCGCCTGGGATGTGGCTGCCAGAACGTCCAGGACATGGTTGCCGTCACAGGTCAGGCTGGCGGTTCCATAGGCAGCACCCAGGTGGGTGAAATCGGCCCTGGTGTGGGTCCGGGTCGGAGTGCCCAGCGCTACCCCATTATCCTGGAGAACGACAATCAGGGGCAGCTTGCGGACCGCGGCGAAGTTGAATCCCTCATGAAACTCGCCGGTGCGGGAAGCGCCGTCGCCGACCCAGGTCAAGGCCACCCGCTTTTCTCCGCGGAGACGGGCGGCCAGCGCCATTCCCGCCATCACCGGCACCAGCGAGCCCACGAACGAGATGGGTGGAACGACACCACGCCGCGGGTCACCGGTGTGAATATCCCGGCCATGGGTGATTTGATCGGCAGTGCCCAGGTAGGCGCGGAACAGGTCGGCCAGGGGCATGCCCATTTCGTGGCAGGCACCGGCGTTGCGGATCATGGGCCCCACCAGGTCAGCAGCCCTCAGAGCGTGCACATTCCCGACGGTGACGGCCTCCTCCCCCGTCCCGAGCCACGCTTTGGAAAGAACTCCCTGGCGGACCCAGCGCTTGAGAGTGATGTCATGCAGGCGGAAGCGCAGCATGCCCTCGTAGAGGCCCATGAGCTTGTCGGTGGACAGGTCCGCGACCACAGCCGCGCGCCGGGGCTCCCGCGACAGGGTCGCCGTAAACCCTTTCATGACATCGGGTTCGGGCTTCCAGTCGACGTACTCCGGCGGGTCGTAAGCGGGATAGCGCTTCAACGCGTGCAGATCCTCCTGGCTGATCGATCTATAAGAAGTAGGTGAGGCGCCATTGTCCCGCACCGGCGCCGATGGCGTCAAGTCGGGGACAGGGGGTTAATCGACGTAGCCCAGGGATTCCAGGCGCTCCCGGTCGGCGTCGGAAAGGGCCGTCTCGGTGCTGGGCGGGAGCCAGTCACGTTCAGCGTGGGCAGCCAGGAGAGGCCGGAAGCGGGCCGCCCGGACCGTCTGCTCCTTGCTCAGATCGTGCTGTTCCCGGGGGTCCGATCCCAGGTCGTAGATCTCGATCCTGTCCCGGCGCGGGTCGAAAATCGCCTTCCAGTCGCCGCGCCGGATTGCCACCAGGGTCGGGTCGCCGGTGAGTCTGGGGCCGAAGATGCGCCAGAACTTCTTGCGGGCGCCGGGGAATGTTTCCTGATAAATGGCGCGGCCGGCGAACGAACCCGGGGCCTGGAGGGCTTGTCCCAGGGCGACGCCATCTGAATCTGTGATGGGGAGCAGGTCCAGGAGGTCCAGAACAGTGGGAGTCACGTCCAGGGTGGAGACCGGAAGATCCGAGACGCGGTTTTGGCCCAGAGATGGGTGGACAAGAATGAAAGGAACATCCTGCGTTGCCTGGTAGAGGCTGCGGCCGTGTCCCTTCTCTCCATTCTCGCCGAACGCTTCGCCGTGATCGCTGGTCAGGATGATCATGGTCTCCTGGGCCGCATCGCTTGTGGAGAGGGCCCTGAGAACTCGGCCCACCTGCCGGTCGGCAAAGGCGATTTCCTGGTTGTACCGGCGCAGGATCTCTCTGCTGGGCGGATCCCCCAGGCCGGTGGGGTTGGCCGGAAGCAGAAGTCCATGATCGGTGTAGGGCTCGTGGGGGTCGAACAAATGAATCCACAAAAAGAACGGCTCGGAGGCGTGTTCCTTCAGCCAGGCGATGGCATGGTCGGCAGTCTGGTCACCCATGCGCTGATCGTTGACCATGTGATAGCGATCCGTCATGTCATCGTCGAAGGTGTCGAAGCCGCGGTCCAGGCCGGCAAGTGTCCGGCGCAGGGTCCAGCCTGAGACGAAGGCAGCGGTTCTGTATCCCCTGGAGGACAGGATGGTGGCCAGGGTGGGCACTTCACGGACCATGGGAACGCCATTCCGGATGGCGCCGTGGTCTCTGGGATAGAGGCCGGTCAGGATGGTGGCATGTCCCGGCCCTGTCAGAGGAATGACCGCGGTGGCACGGCTGAAGCGGACGCCTCGTTGCGCCAGTCCATCGATATGAGGTGATGTCAGGACGGGTGACCCATAGCAGGAGAGGTGGTCTGCGCGGGTGGTATCCAGGGTGATGAGGAGCACATTCCGTGGTCCCGGTGAGAGGACCGGGCCCGGTGTGTGGTCCGTGGCCCCGGCGGCGGCGCCGGTGAGGAGAACGGCGCTGAAAAGAACCGGCAGGATGCGCCTCATGCCGCGCCTCGGAGAGCGGTGAGGGAATGTCCTGAACGCATTCACAGCCATGGATCCTCCCGCCTAGCGGCCGCCGTGGCCAACCAAGTCATCGAATTTCGCCGCCAGAATAAAATCACTTTCAGTGAGGCCGTCAATCTTATGCGTCCAGATACGGGCTTCTACCCGTCCCCAGCTCAGGAGCAGGTCCGGGTGGTGTCCCGCTTTCTCGGCGATGGCGCCAAAACGGTTGACCAGGTTCAGGGCGGCGGCGAAATCGGGCAGGCTGTAGGTCTTCAGGAGGTGATGCCCAGCTTCCACCTGCCAGCCGTCGAGTTGCGCCAGAAGAGGTCTGGCTGCCTCCTCCGACAGCGGTGGTACGCCGCCGCGGCAGGGCACGCATTCTCTGGAGGCAAGGTCGTTCACGAATCGGGTCTCCTGCAGGCTCTCCTGGTCGTTCGTGTGGGCATTGTACCCAATCATGGAATGCTGTCGGGAAACGGGGTGCCGGACATGGCCGTCTCCGGATCCTGGACCTCCGTGGTCTGCCCGAACCGGCGCAGATAGGCGCCGTAGGCTCCCAGGCCGCCATCCCGCAGGGCAATCTGGGCGGCAAGTTCGTCGACCCCATGGCTGCGGCCGGCCAGGGTGACGGCCTCCAGGTGGCTGATTCCGCGGCGCCCGTAGCGTTGCAGGAGAACCTGGAGGGCCACGTCCTCAAAGGTCGCGGGCTGTGGCGCCCGGGCCATTGATGCTCTCCAGACGGCGACCGCCGCTGCCACCTCACGGCGCAGGGTTGCCGGCAGGCGCCGGAGGATCAGCAGCACAAGGAGCACGGCGGCGGCCAGGATCAATCCAACCCATGGCCGCTGCCAGCCCGCCATGACACAGGCACTGGCGGGCAGCAGGTAGCGCCACAAGAAGGCGGCAACCGCCGGCAGGCGGAACGGTATCCCGGGGGCCAGGGCACGAAGGACGAGCCAGACAGCCGCCGTGGTCCCGCCCAGCAAGACCGGGATCATGCTCCCGCCCCGCCTCGCAGGGTCACGCCGGCGGTCGCCGGTCGCCACGGGAACGGCCGCAAGTTTCGATCCCAAGGGGTGAAGTGAGAAGGGCTCATGTCCGAACCACATGAGAATACAAGACTTTTCTCCTCAGGTTCAAGTGGCGCCCCCATGGGGAAAATGCCGGCACGAGGGGCTAGACTAGGCCCTCTCCCGCCTCGCTGCGCCGGCGACGGGAGGCGAGGGCTGCGCGTGCTGGAACACCTGGTCGTACCTGATGCGGCGCTGACCGTCGCGTGGTCGCTGCTGGCCGGCGTGGTGGCTCAGTCGCTGGCCCGCCACCTGCGCCTGCCGGGCATCGTCCTGTTGCTGGCGGCGGGCGTTCTCCTGGGTCCTGATGGACTGGGACTGGTTCAGCCCGCAACGCTGGGGCCGGCCCTTTCCATGCTGGTGAGTTTCGCCGTGGCCGTCGTGCTCTTCGAGGGGGGCCTCAACCTCGACCTGCGCCGCCTGCGCCGGGAAGCGACCACTATCCGCCGCCTTGTGGTCCTGGGCGCGCTCATTACCGGTCTGGGCGGCGCGGTGGCGGCCCGCTTTCTCATGGGTTGGCCGTGGATTCTCTCCCTCCTCTTCGGCAGCCTGGTGATCGTCACGGGGCCCACCGTCATCACGCCGTTGCTGCGACGTATCAAGGTGCGTCGCAGTGTCGCCACCATCCTGGAGGCGGAGGGGGTCCTGATCGATCCGGTGGGGGCCATCATCGCTGTCCTCGCCCTGGAAGCGGCCCTGAACACGGCGGATCCCGGGCGTGGATCAGAGCTGGCCAATTTCGCCTTGCGCATCGGTGTCGGCGTGGTGGTGGGTGTCGCGGGAGGCCTGCTTCTCGCCGTCCTGTTGCGCTTCCGCAAAGTTGTTCCCGAGGAGATGCAGAACGTTTTTGCCCTGGCCATGGTCTTCGCCATCTTTCAGACCAGTGACGCCATGCAGCACGAGAGCGGCATCATGGCCGTCACGGTGGCCGGCCTGATCTTTGGCAACCTGCGCAGCCAGGCTCTGCGGGAGTTGAAGGAGTTCAAGGAGCAGTTGACGCTCATGCTCATCGGCCTGCTCTTCGTCCTGCTGGCGGCCGATGTGCGCGTCCAGCAGGTCATGGCTCTGGGAAAGGCCGGCCTGCTCACGGTTGTCGCCTTGATGGTCGTGGTCCGGCCGCTGAATATCCTGGCCTGCACCTGGGGCACTTCGTTGAACTGGCGGCAGCGCCTGTTTCTTTCGTGGCTGGCGCCGCGGGGGATCGTGGCGGCTGCCATGGCCACGCTGTTCGCCCTGAGCCTGTCCCGGGCGGGAATTCCGGGAGGCGAAGATCTCAAGGCCCTGGTCTTCATGGTGATTGCAGTCACGGTACTCGTCCAGGGGTTGACAGGCGGCTGGCTGGCCCGCGCCCTGGGTCTGCGGCGGCCTTCCAACCAGGGGTATGTGATTCTCGGCGCGAACCCCCTTGCCCTGGCTCTTGGCGACGGCCTGGGAGGCGGAGGCGAAGAAGTCGTTTTCGTGGACACCAATCCGGAGCACTGTCACGAGGCGCAAGAGCGTGGTTTCAAGGTGGTGTTCGGCAACGGGCTCGAGGAGCGGACGCTCCTGCGCGCCGAGGTGGATACCCGCGCCGGCTGTCTGGGCTGCACCACCAATGAAGAAGTCAACCTTCTCTTCGTGCGCCGGGTTCGCGACGATTTCAGGGGTCCCCGGGTCTGGCTGGCCCGGGAGCGCCACGAATCCTCCCCAGGTGACGCCATGGTGAGCCGGACCGGTGCGCAGGTTCTGTTCGGAGAGCCGCGTGAGCTGGAATTGTGGTCTCAGCGGCTGGGCCGGAAGGAAGCCGAGGAAAGGACCTGGGAGAAGGTGCCTCCCCCGGAGGTCCCGGCCGCCGACGCAGAGAATCCCGGGGCCGAAGGCCACCGGGAGGAACCGGGTGCCCAGGCCGATGAAACGGTGAAAGCCGGAGTGGACAAGGAAGCAGACCTGCATCCCCTGGAGGATCTCCCTGCGGCGGTCTTGCCCCTGACCCTGCTGCGTGGCCGGCGCGCCTCGCCGGTGGATGAATCCACCAACCCCCGCAAAGGGGATCGGCTGGTGACGGCGGTGCTGGTCAAGGAACAGGACACCACCACAGCGACCATGGTGGCTCTGGGCTGGCTGCCGGTGGAGGAAGATCCACAGGCGGGTGGCGAGGCTTGAAGCGCAGGCGGATCATCATCGGCGGGCTCATCCTGCTTGCCAGCGTTCTCCTGGCCTGGCTTCTGATCCGGACCGGGAGGCCATGGCTGGAAAGAGAGGCCGCCGCGCGGCTCCTGGCGACTCTGGAGGAATGGCCGGGATGTGACGCCCGTCTGGAACGATTCGTTCTCGAGTTCATGCCGGCGCGGGTTCATCTGACGGGCCTGGAAGTGGACTGCGGCGCCGAGGGATATGTGAAGCTGCCGGCGGCGGATGCGGAATTCGCTCTGCTGCCGCTTCTGGGGCGGCGCTTCATCCTGAGCGACCTGCGGTTGCGCGATCTGGACATCACCTGGCGGGGAAGGCCGCCTTGGGAAGAGCTGGCGGGCATCCGTCCCGGGAAACCCGCGCATGGCCTGCGTATACACCGCTTTTCTCTGAGCGGTGGCCGTGTGCATCTCGAACTACCCCCTGGTGGCGGGGAATGGGACGTCACCGGTCTGCGGGCGAGTTCCAAGCGGCTCTGGGATGGGGGATATCTCCAGGTGGATCTGCAGGGCGACCGGGCCGGCTGGAGTGCCGATTGGCTGGAGCTGAAGGATCTGTCGGTTGCCGCTCGCCTGGGGTGGGATGGCGAGCATCTGGAGGTCAACGGGGTGGAGATCTCCGCCGCGAATGGGCTGGAGTTGAGCGGAGATGGCGCCTTGACCATCCGGAGCGCGGACCACCTCTCTTCCTACAACTTCACGGGCGGCGCGACGGTACCGGTGGGGCTCCTGGAGAAGCTGGCTCTGCTGCCGGCAGGGATCGCGCCGACCCGGGCCGTTTCCTGGCGAGGTGAGATCGAGGGGGTCGGCGATGCCTGGACCGTGCGTGGTGAACTGGATGCGGGTGAGGTTGCCGCCTTCTCCCTCCCCCTCAAGCAGGCGCGGGCCGTCGATTTCTCCTTCGCCCCCAGTGGGCCGCTGGCTGCGACCGTGAGTGCCATCACTCTGGATGGGCGCGTGGAAGGGCGCCTGGATGGGGACCGGGCCGCGAGCGGCTGGTCGGTGGGCGGGGAAATGACGGTTGCGGACCTGGATCTGGGAAAAATTCCTCCGGCGTGGCCATGGCCGTCTTTGCTGCCACGGCTGGGGTCACGCCTTTCGGGACGCTTGGCAGGGCGGGTTCCTCTTGACCATCCCGAGGCGGCCGGTTTGCAAGCGACGCTGGACCTGTCGGGTGATGCCCGGGGCCGGCCTGGCGCGGGGTTCCTGGCCCCTTCCGGGCGCTTCCAGGTTGAGCTGGAGGGCGGAGTCCTGCACCTCAAGGAGGCACACCTGGCGGAGGATGAGATGGAAGTCAGCGCCTCGGGGCAGGCGCGGCTGGATGGTGTCCTGGATATCACGGCAGCGGCCGCGACCCGTGACCTGGCTGCGACTGTCTCGCGCCTGGAGCGGTTCCTGCCCGTGGCGCCGCCGGCGCTGGGCGGCAGCTTGACCGCCAGCGGCTCGCTCACGGGGACCTGGCGGGATCCCAGCCTGGAGACGTGGCTCCAGGGAGACGGAATCATACTGGCGGGCTTCCCCCTGGGGCGGCTGGCTGCCCGCCTCACATGGACGCAGGATGGCCTGCGCCTCGAGGAAGCAACCCTCTCCGGCCCGGCCGCGGATCTGAGTTTTCATGGGGCCTGGCCGGGAGCAGGTGGTGGCGTGGCAGCCGGAACGGCGCCGCTCACCATGGAGGCAGAACTGGAGAGGATCGATCTTTCCGTGCTGGGGAGGTTGGCCGGTCAAGCCGATCTGGCCAGCGGGGAGTTGCATGGGGCGGGAGAACTGACCTGGTCCGAAGGTGCTCCCCGGGTTCGCGTGGCTCTTTCAGGGGAACGGTTGCTGGTGGCGGGCCGTCCCCTGGATGGCATGCGGCTGCAGGCCGTCCTGGATGATCGCGCGTTGCATGTGGAGAGCTTCAGGGTATGGCGAAGTGAGGGCCTGCTGGAAGCTCAAGGAGTGCTGCCCCTGGAGTCCGCGCCCCCGGAATCCGACCTGGCGCCGTCTCTCTCGTTTTCCGTGGATGATTTCCCGCTGGCGGATCAATGGCCCGGTGTTGCCCTGGGCGGGCGCTTATCCGCTGCCGGGGAGATATCCCTCTCTCTGGCCGATCCCTGGCCCCGAGGTCGTGTGACCATGGCATTGAACGACCTCCTGGTGGAGGGCTGGCCGCTTCCGGATCTGACGGCCACGGTGGAGATGGATGGGGATCAGAATCGTGTGACCGTCGTGAGTCCCGAGGCAGGCGTTGATCTCGCGGGCTGGCTGTCCCGGGAAAGAGGGTATCCGTGGTCTCTGGAAGGAACCCTCGATGATGTTCAGGTCGCTCTGCCCGGAGAGATGGGCCTCACCCTGGGCAGCGGGCGCACGACCCTTTCTGCCGAGGGCCGGTTGTTCGACCTGGCTTCCCTGCGCGGCACCTTGTCTTTCCATGGCCTGGCCCTGGATACGCCGGCCGGGCCGGTGGCGGCTCAGGGTGCGCTCACCGTGACTGCCACCGGTCGGGACCTGCAACTGGCACCGGTAACGCTTCGTTTCGGGAAGGAGGAGGTCGAGATTCTGGGGGACTGCGTACTGGCCGAAGTGCCACGCTACACGGTCCAGGTCGTCGGTCTGAGTGATCTGGCCAACTGGGCGTTCCTGACCGGGGATGGCGTCGAGATGGCGGGAACAGCTGTCCTGGATGTGCGTCTGGAAGGGGCGGGCCGGGATCACGACCTCTTCGGGGATCTGGTGGTGCGTGGCGGCCGTCTCCGGTTGCCGCGCATCTTTCCCAACGCCCTGGATCAAATTGAAGCCAGGGCCAGGCTGGAGGGGGAGAAGGTTGTTCTGGAGAGTCTCGACGGCCGCCTGGGTGGCGGTCGTCTGTCAGCCACGGGCGAGCTGGAGTTGAGCGGCTGGCGACCGGGAAGGTTCAAGCTCAACCTGCGCAGCGAGAGAGTCGCGTCCCGTTATCCCCGTGCCGTGCGCTCCATCACCGACACCGAGCTGGAGCTCTCGGGAACGCCGGGGAATGCCCTTTTGACAGGACGGGTTGAAGTGCGGCGGGCGAAGTATGAGCAGGATTTCAAGGTCGAGAAGAGTCTCCAGAGCCGAACTCCTCCCTCCCTGCCGCCCCCGCCCGGCCCACTGGATAGTGTGCGGCTCGACCTGGATCTTGTCGCTCCTGGTCAGATTTGGGTCGAGAACGATTTCGCCCGGGCCGAGTTCCGCGCCGACCTGCATGTGGGCGGCACCGCCTCCCGACCGGTGGCCGAAGGCCACGTGGACCTGGTCCGCCGCGGACGCCTGACATTTCGTGATGTGGATTACCAGATCGATGAAGCGACTCTCGCCTTCTCACCGTCGTTTCCCAACGACCCTGAGATGAATATCCTGGCGCGCACCGATGTGTCGACCTATACGGTTTCGCTGCAGGCCACCGGCCGTCTTTCCCAGCCGCGGATTCAGCTCTCATCGGAACCCGATCTGGCCCAGGATGAAATTGTCATGCTGCTCCTGACCGGCAGCCTCCCCGGCGGCACGCAGCAGGTGAGGATCTCGTCGGATGTCATGGCCGGCTACCTGGGTGGTGCGCTGTTTCCCAGCGATGCTCTCAAGCGCTTCACGAGTATCGACCATGCGAGAATCGACCCGGTGTTCGTGGAAGGCCAGGGGGATCCCACGGCGCGCCTGACCCTCACCGAGCGGATCTCGGACCGGCTGACGGCGTCATGGTCCACAACCCTGGGTGGTGTCCAGGGGAATACCGCCGAGCTGCGCTACCGCGTCCTGCCTCATCTGGAGTTGCGCACCGCCCAGGAGGAAACCGGAGCCAGCGTGGTGGAAGGGCGTTATGTGCGTAGCTTGCCCACGTGGAGCCAGCGCAAGTATCGGCGGAAGAACCGGCCGGATGCTCAGGATGCCGCCACCCGCCGTCTGGGAACCACCGTCCTTCTGGGTACCATCACGCTGGAGGGGGTGCCGTCGCCGCCGGGCGCCGATGCCCTCCTGGCGGCCATGGGGCTGGAGGCGGGCGCGGGAATTGAAAGCGGTGACATTCTGCAGGCGGCCGCGGCGGCACGGGAATTTCTGGTTGAGGAGGGTTATCGCATGGCGCGGGTTGACTGCCTTGGGACTGACGGGCCGTCGACTCAACCGGTGCCCGTGAACTGCCTGGTGGAAGCTGGCCCTCTCATCGAACTGCGCCTGGACGGTGTCCGGCGGAAGAAAGACGTCAAGGCGCTGACCAGGGAGATCCAGGAAGAATGGATGGAGGTCCTGGGAAGAGAAGAGCTTCCCGACGCGGCTGCCCGCGCCGCCGTGGCCTGGTATCTGGAGCGGGGTCACGCCGGCGCCACCGCAACGGCGGCGTTTGTGGACGGCCAGGATGGCGCACAGGTGATCCAGGTTGATCTGGCACCGGGGCCGCGGGTCCGGGTGGCCAAGGTGGTGCTGGAAGGTGCCGGCCTGTTGGATGAGAAGATGTTGCGCGGCCATCTTCTGACCACCGGGCGTGTGACCCTGAGACACGTCCTGGTGACACCCGCGGTTGTTGAGCAGGACAGGGACACTCTGTTGCGCCTGTTCTCGGGGTCCGGGTATCTCGACGTGCAGGTGGAGGCGCCGGACCTGGTTTTCAACGCGACCGATAAGGCCACGGTCATTTTCAGGATCGACTCCGGTCGGCAACGATCTATCGAGCGGGTGATCTTCGGCGGTGTCAGCGCCTTTCCGGTGGAGGATCTGGAAGACCGCTTCGCACCGGCACCGGGAAGTCCACCCGACCCGGCTCGCCTGGAAGCCGCCGCCGCAGGCCTCCAGCGCTATTACGACAGCCATGGCTATGCAGATGCCGGTGTTGTCTGGCGCCTGGAACGGAGCGCGGGCGGCGCCGTGGTCAAATTTGATATCCGCGAAAATGAACAGATCAGGGTGGGGCAGGTCGTCATCCAGGGCCTCGAGGTCACCCGCGAGAAGATCGTGCGCCGTGAAGTCACGCTGGCGCCGGGAGATCTTCTCAGGAGGGCGTCCATGCAGGACATGCAGCAGGAGATTCGGGACCTGGATTTGTTCCGCAGTGTGGTGGTTGTGAGCATGGACATCCCGGGGGAAGCCCACACACGGGATGTGCTGGTCCAGGTCAAGGAACGGGACAACCTGGATCTGGCCGCCGGTCTGGGGTTCGACAACGAGGAGGGTGTGCGGGCGTCATTCTCGCTGGGCAACCGGAACTTCCTCGGCAAGGGAGGTGCTATTTCGTTCCAGGGCCGGATCAGCGGTGATATCAAGTCAGGTGCAGTGCGCAATGGCTGGCGTCGTATCGGGGGCAGCCGCAACGACTTTCTTGGCGCTGTCAGCCTCAGCCGCCAGGACCGGGAAGGGTTCGGTGAGGAGCGCGAGGCCCTGGTGCTGCAGCTTGCCCGCCCGTGGAGCGCCGCGACATCAATCCAGATGCGCTACCGTATCGAGAATTTCAACCTCTTCGACGTGGAGACCTTCTCGACCACCACGCCCCTCAACAGCCTGGAAGCTGCCCTTCTGGCGGAGGGGCGGCTGGGATCCCTGGGTGCCTCGGTGGTGCGCAAGACATTTGATGTTCCCTCTCTTCCCCGGGATGGCGCCATCCGCACCATGGATCTTTCGGTCTACAGTGAGGCTCTGGGTTCCGATTTTGAATATGTGCGCTTCTTCGTGAAGCAGGGCAAGGTCTGGTCCTTCGCCGGCGACGATCTGGCCTATCTTGTCGCCGCCAATATCGGGCTCATGTGGCCATTCGGTGCCACCGAGGTCGTTCCCCTCGCGGAGCGTTTTTTCGCCGGCGGCATCTCTTCGGTGCGTGGCTACCAGCAGGATCGCCTGGGCCCTTTTAATCCCACAACCCTCGAGCCGGTGGGAGGCGAGTCTCTCTTCGTGCTCAACAATGAGTTGCGCTTTCATCTCACCAGCAACATCAGTGCCCGCCTGTTTGTGGACGCCGGGAACGTTTTCCTGCAGGCCGAGGATTTCGATCTGGGCGACCTGAAGTACGCGGCCGGACCGGGGCTGAGTTATGATACGCCGGTGGGACCGTTGCGCATCTACTATGGCTTCAAACTGAACAAGGAGGAGGAGGAAAGCCGGGGCCGCTTCCACCTCACCTTCGGCGCGATCTTTTAGTCATGATGTTCCACTGGCTCTCCGATCCCAATGCCTGGATTGCTCTGGCGACGCTCACTTTGCTCGAGCTGGTCCTGGGCATCGATAACATCGTCTTCATCACCATTCTGGCCGGCCGCCTGCCGGCCAAGGAGAGGCATCTGGCTCGTCGTCTGGGCCTGGCCCTGGCGCTTATCATGCGCATTGTCCTCCTCCTGTCCCTGACCTGGGTGATAGGCCTCACGGCACCCCTCTTCCGGTTGGGGGCTTTCTTGGTGTCGGGCCGGGATCTCATCCTGCTGGGCGGCGGCCTGTTTCTGCTGGCCAAGAGCACCCATGAGATTCACCAGAAGCTCGAGGGCGAGATAGGTGGCAGAACGGTGGCGGGCAGGGCCTCGCTGAGCGGTGTTCTCATTCAGATCATGCTCCTGGATGTGGTCTTCTCGCTGGACTCGGTGGTGACCGCCGTGGGCATGGTGGAGCAGGTCGGAGTGATGATCGTGGCCGTGGTCCTGGCGGTCATTCTCATGATCATCTTTGCCGGCCCGGTGGGCGACTTCGTGGAACGGCATCCCACCGTCACCATGCTGGCCCTGAGTTTTCTCCTGCTCATCGGGTGCGCCCTGGTGGCCGAAGGACTGCACTTCCACATTCCACGGGGTTACATCTACTTTGCCATGGGCTTCTCCCTGCTGGTGGAAATGCTCAACCTGCGTCTCCATCGCAGCCGCAAGGAGCCGCCCGTCCGTCTGCACGAGCGCTATGTGGGCGATGGGGCAGGGAAGGAGTAAGAATCTCCTTCCCTGCCGGCC